>JBQTJO010000206.1:0-1540 GCA_052387015.1 Gemmatimonadota bacterium | reverse complement strand
GAGATCTCGCCGGTGAAGTCGATATCCACGGGACCGACGAGGCCGAATACACCGACGTCGCCAGACACGAGGATGGCCGTGTCACGGTGACGGTGACGGGGCGCGACGAGGCGGAGGTGGCTGAGATCACACGGTCCGATGACGGGCGAGTAACGTTGACGTTAACTGGACGGGAAGCTTCCGCCTCCGACCAACCCGTGTTTTATCATCGCACTTTTCTGCCGGCCGAAACCAACGAGGTGCGGCTCTATCTCGGCGGCGGTGATGATTTTGCCATTGTCCGGGGCACACCATCCGATGCTATCGCCGTACGCTTGATCGGCGAGGCAGGTGACGATGTGCTGATCGATTCGGCGGGCGGTGGCGGCACGCATTTCTACGACTCGGAGGGCGAGACCCGCTTCGTCCCATCGAGCGACACGCGCGTAAGTGTCCAGCACTGGATCGCGCCGGAGCCCGCAGGCGGACTGCGGTTTGGCGAGGCATGGAAGCCGGATTGGGGCGGCAGCTCCGCATGGGGACCCGCGCTCGCGTACGCGGAAGGCGGCGGACTCATCGTTGGGTTCGGACCTGGCACTCTTCGCTACGGCTTCCGGCGTCTGCCGTATCATTGGCAGGCTGATGCAAAGCTGTGGCTGGCATTGGGCAGCGGCCAGCTGGGTGTCAGCGCCAATGCAGACTATCGGGCCGAGAATTCCCCGCTTGCACTCACCGTCGCCGTGCGGGCCACGCAGTTCGATGCGCTCAGATTCTACGGCTATGGCAACGACACACCGTCGGGCGATCATGATCGCAATCTCGTCGAGCAGAAGAACTTTGCGCTCGAGCCCATGCTGGTCTGGCATATTGGCTGGCGCTCGCGCGAGCGGGTGCATGACCCGCTACGGGATGAGCCGGAACCGATACCCCAGCTGCGGCCGCTGACCGGCCGCCTCGACGCGGGTCCGGTCCTCTACTGGAGCGACCCGACGCCGCAAGCCGGCTCGCCGGCAGCCGATCCCTCGATCCTGGGTGTTCGCGCCTTTGGCCGCGTCGGTTTCCGACTCGGCGTCGATCTGGATCGCACGGATGCTGACGACGTTCCCACGCGCGGCTGGACCTTCCAGGCGAGTCTTGCGGGATACCCACAGGTGTGGAGCGCGGCGCGATCCTTCAGCCTGGCGGCTGCGGCAGGTTCCGTCTACCTGCCGATCCTCGGTCACGGCCCGCATCTCGCGCTCCGCGCGGGCGGCGGACTCGCATCAGGAAGCTTCCCGGTTCAGCACGCGCCCACGGTGGGCGGCCGAACCACACTGCGCGGCTATCGCTGGCGGCGATACACCGGCGACACGTCCGCGTACGGTTCGGCCGAGCTTCGTTGGCCGGCAACGTCTCTACCGCTGTTCCTGCGCTGGCAGCTCGGCGTGTTCGGCTTGGCCGACGCCGGGCGCGTCTGGTTCGACGGTGAAAGCGATGGCGGGTGGCACACCGCCTTCGGCGGCGGTTTCTGGCTGTCCGCGCTCGGTCAGTCGTTCAGTTTCGCTTATGCGCGGGGCGAGGA
>JBQTJO010000205.1:0-5412 GCA_052387015.1 Gemmatimonadota bacterium | reverse complement strand
CGGCACCCGTCGCCATTTTGAGGGCAATGCGAAACAGATCCGGATTGCCGCCGGTTGCATTCGCGTCGCGCAATGCATTCGCGATCCATGCGTCGCCGTACCTGCTTGCGACCTCGGCGATGTAGATCGCGGTCTCGACAGCCTCGATCTGGCAGAAGAACAGCTTCCGGTCGCGCGCCGGATCGGTCCAGTACTGGAGCAGCCGCGCGGTGGTGGGCGTTACGCCGGCGTAGCCGCCTTTGCGCCAAGTCGCAACCTTCTCACGGATGCGGTTGACCAGCTCGTTTGCGCGCAGCCGGTCGCGTGTCCATTCCGCCTCGAGCGATAGCTGCGCGGTTTGACGGCGCCCCTGCGGGATTGGCACGAAGTAGCTGGATTCGCGCCGGCCCTGGAGGATCGTCCCCGTGATGCCGCGTTCGCCGAACTCGAAGTGGCGGACCGGCTGTTCAAATGGGGAGTTGATGACGGGATTATGGATTACGACATCAGGCATGGTGCTGCAATGTAGAAGCGAGACATATCAGCATGCAAAGGGGATGTCCGGATCACCTTCTGTAGCGCCGTTCTGTAGCGCGGCTCCGTAGCGCCGTCTCGTAGCGCCTTTCACACCTCGTACGTCGGTTTGATACCACCCGCGCCGCCCGGCGGAGTTCGCCGCGGCGCACGCCCGTAGCGCCCGGCCTCCGAGCGCGTGATGCGCCGTTCGGCCACCAGCGCTTCCAGAATCAGCTCGCAGCCGGCAACCGTGTGGCCGGGCGAATCGTCGCGTCCGAGTGCCAGCTCGCGCACCACATCCACCAGTCCCGGCACCGTCGCGAATCCCATCAGCGTCGCTTCGCTCGAGTTCGTGTCGCCCAGCTGCAGCACGCCGCCACCATCGAAGAATGCGACGACGTTCTCGAGATCATCCGCGACCGCTTCACCTCCCCAGGCCAGGAAGGTTTCCTGCGCGGCGCGCGTGAGCAGCTCGCGCGCGATCTTGTCCGGGCCGAGCAGCTCGCCCTCGTACTCCAGCTCGATCTTGCCGGTGATCGACGGCAGCGCGGCGTACAGGTCGCTCGGCCGCGGCACGATGCGAGCGTCGCCCGTCATGATCGAGCGCCGCTCCGCGCTGGACACCGCGGTCTCGAGCACCGTAATCGACATGCGCTGGCTGACGCCCGAGCGCTGGTCGACGCGCTTGTCCGCGCGCGCGAGAAACGAGACGCGCTCGAGCATCTCGCTCACGAATTCCGGCACGTCGACCGGGCACCCGTCGCGCGTCGTCCACGCTTCCTGCCGCGTGATCGCCATCGCCAGCTCGAGACTCTCGGGATAGTGCGTCATGACTTCCGCGCCAATGCGATCCTTGAGCGGCGTGATGATCTTGCCGCGCGCCGTGTAATCCTCCGGATTGGCCGTGAAGACGAGCAGCACGTCCAGCGCGAGACGGATCGGATAGCCTTTGATCTGGACGTCGCCTTCCTGCATGATGTTGAACAGGCCGACCTGGATCTTGCCGGCCAGATCCGGCAGCTCGTTGAGCGCGAAGATGCCGCGGTTCGCGCGCGGCAGCAGCCCGTAATGAATCGTCAGCTCATCCGCGAGCACGTGACCGCCGCGTGCCGCGCGAATCGGGTCCACGTCGCCGATGATGTCGGCGATCGTGACATCCGGCGTTGCCAGCTTTTCGACAAAGCGCGCAGCGCGCGGCACCCAGTCGATCGGCGTCCCATCGCCCTTCTCCTCCAGCAGTGACCGGCCGTACTTCGAGACCGGATTGAAGGGATCGTCGTTGATTTCGCTGCCCGCAATGACCGGCACGACATCATCGAGCAGAGCAACGAGCTGTCGCACGATCCGGCTCTTCGCCTGGCCGCGCAGCCCGAGCAGGATGAAGTTCTGGCGCGACAGAACCGCATTCACGACCTGCGGCACGACCGAGTCGTCGTAGCCGATGATGCCCGGAAAGAGCGACTCGCCACGGCGCAGCTTCTCGATGAGATTCTCGCGCATCTCCTGCTTGACGGAGCGCGAGCGGTATCCGCTCGCCTTCAGCTCGCCCACCGTGCGGGCACGTGCAACTTGCGTCATACTTCCTCTCGCTGCGCGGTGCCAGGACTGCCTTTTTGCTTAGCAAGAAGCAGCCCTGACCCGCTCCTTTGATCAATCGATTACGATGCCCACACCGCCGCCCGCGCGCACCAGCCGCGGCAGGACGGTAGCCACATCTCTGATCCGCAACGCGCCCAAAGCTTCTGCTACCGAGCGAAAACCGGCGAGGTCCTGCAGCGTACGCACGGTCGGGAAAACCATAGGCAGTTCCCCTTCTTGAAAACGCGCGAGCGCGTCACCTGGTGCCAGCCAGCGCGCATCCACCATTTCCCGCTCATCGGCGCGAATCTCCCGGCCGGGCGGCAGGGCGGCGGCAAAGAAGCGTGTGTCGTAGCGGCGCGGCTCCGCTTCCGGCGTGATCCAATGCGCGAAGTAGACGACGTCGTCCAGCACGATCCGGAGCGATTCCGCGGTTACGATGTCCACGAGAGTCGCCTGGTCGCTCATCAGCTTTTCGCGCCAGCTCGCCAGCTCGGCGCTCGCGCTCGCATCCGGTGCGCACTCCCCGTCCCGCGTGCAGGCCAGCAGGACGCCTGTCTCCTCGAACACTTCGCGCACCGCGCCGAACCAGTAATGCGCGGGCACGTTGCCTCGTTCGGGCACCGCACAATTCTCCAACAGGGGGGCGTCACTATCCGCTGGATCGATGCGGCCGCCCGGAAACACGTACGCCCCCGGCACGAACCCGGACGCACGATGCCGCTTCAGCAACAAGACTTGCAGCTCGTCATCAGCATCGCGCAGCACCACCACCGTTGCCGCCGGCTTGGGCTCGACCGGTCTTGTCGGCGGTGCATCCAGCCTTTCCGCGAAGCCGGGCGGCAGCCGCTCGGCCGGGATCACGAACAGCGGATCGGTCATGGCAGCGCCTGATCGATGCGCAGGAAGCGCTCACCGCGCAGGCGCACGCGGCGCGGCTCCGTACCGGGAAAGGTGAGCGCAATCATCGCGCTGGACGGCAGCCCGCACAGCACGTAGCGGCCGCTGGCATCCGGCGTCGCCTTTTGCTCGTGCCACCGGTTGCCGCTGCGATAGGTCGCGAGCACGATTTCCTCGCCAATCGTCGCATCCCAGCCAGGCTGCAGCTGTCCGAAGACGATCGTCGCGGAATCGGCGGCCGGACAAGCGCGTCGTAACAGGGTTTCCATGTGCGGCACGGCCAGCTCGACGGACGCGTCCTCCGGTGCCTCGATTGTGATTCGTCGCGGCACTGGCATGGCGGGAAGCGAATCGAGTACCGGATGCGAGAACGCCACCGTGTAAACGCCACTCGAAACATCGGTGATTTCGAATCGGCCCAGTGAGTCCGCCACCGCGCTGTGTGCCGTTCCCGAAAGATACACGAGCGCGCGACCGAGTGGCGCCTGGCCAATACTGTCGTACACGATCCCGCTGATGTGTGACTTGGGCATGGCCGTGCCGGCAATCTTGACATCGACGATTTCGCCGCCGGCCTCGAGCAGCGCCGCGGCGGCAAGTGTGCCGTCGAAGGTGCGTCGCGGAATCGGCAGGCGAATGTACCAGCGATCGACGATCCAGGCGCCGTTCGGCAGACGCCGGAAATACGTGCGGCCGCCAACGCCGGGCACGTTGAGATCGGGATCGACGCCGGTGTAACCGTACTCGATGTACTTCAGCTCACCGGTTGCGGGCTCGAGCCAGAGCGTTCCGCTGATGTCGGGAAGCTTGCTTCTGCGCGCAGGCTCGAATGCCAGGCCGATCAGCCCCTCTGCGTCATTCTTGCCACGCCGGGCCTGAAAACAATGGGCATCGAGAAACGCGTCGGATATCAGCACCTCGGCGTCCGGACCGTAGTAGAGGACGCTGTCGGGCGTGACGGTCCGGACGAATCCGTAAACGGCAAGGGAGTCGGGCGAGACCGCGGTGTAGGGCCGCACCTGCGTGAAGCCCGAACGCACCCCCTCCCACACCATCGAGAGTGCGGGCAGACTGAGCTCCCGTTCGAATACACGAGTCCGGAATTCGATGATGCGCTGCTGCTCGGTCCAGCTGGTGACCGTGAGCGCCTTGCGCACCTCTTCCCAGAGCCGCGCCGCCTGCTCTCCCGCCTCGGGGCGCACCGTGCAACGGCGGTCGCCCTCCGCCATCACCGCCTCGAGCTCAATGGCCGCCACCGCAAGCGTCACGTCCATGACGACCGGTCCGCTGGCAGGAACCTCGAGCCAGCGCGACAACAGCGACTCGTGCCCGATCAGCTCGACCCGCAGTCGATAGCGTCCCGCCGACGGTGCACGCAGCACGAAATCGCCGCGTTGATCACTGAGCGTGCCGGACCTCTGAACACCAGACGAATCGATCAGCACGACGAACGCGCCATTCAGGGGCGTCCCGCTCTCGCTTTCGGCGACCCGCCCCCGTACGTGCTGCGCGCCGGCCGCTGCCGCGCCGCAGAGACCTGCGATGAGGAGCAGCAACAGGCATCTCATCGCGCGACCTTTCGCCCGCCGACCCACGTGTCGGTAACCACCGCCGCCGCGGCTGCGCTGAGCGCGAGCAGCGCGGCCAGACTGTCATCGCTCCAGCCCGCCAGCTGAATGCTGTCGAGATCGATCGCGACGAAGTCCGCGAGCTTGCCTTCCGCGATTTCACCGGCATCCAGCTGAAGCGCGCGCGCGCCGGCGGCGGTACCGTAACGGAGCAGCGTCGGCGCCAGCTCCGCGCGTTCGCCGGCCGGCTGGCCCAGAATCACGCGCTCCTTGCGGCGCAACCGCTCGTGATACTCGATCAGCCGGATCTCTACGAAGGGATCGATCACCGTCTGGCTGTCGGTGCCGATCGCGATGCTCGCGCCGGCCGCGTGCAGCGAAGTGGCTTGCAGAAAGCCGTCGCCGAGATCGCGCTCCGTGCTCGGACACGCGCACACGGTCGCGCGCGAGCGAGCGAGCAGCGCGATCTCGTTCACGGCAATGTGCGTCGCGTGAATCGCAGTCAGACGGGAGTCCAGGATGCCGGCATCGTGCAACAGCTCGACTGGTCGCCGGCCGTACGCCGAGACGCACGCATCGACTTCCGCGGTCTGCTCGCTGACGTGCATGTGCACCGGCACGTCGGCGCGCTCGGCCCACTCGTGAATCGGCTTCAGCCACGCGCGCGGCACGGCGCGAATGCTGTGCGGCGCGACCGCCATGCTCGCGGCAGGCCGGCCGGAAACCAAGTCGCGCAGCCGATCGCACTGCGCAAGAAATTCGTCGAGGTCCGGCGTATTGAAACGTCGTTGCGGTGCCCGCAGTGGCTGCAGCACACCGCCGCTCGCGTATGCAGTATTGATCAGCACGATGCGGATGCCGACATCATGGG
>JBQTJO010000204.1:0-1629 GCA_052387015.1 Gemmatimonadota bacterium | reverse complement strand
GACGCCGAGTATCTCCGACTCAAGGTGCTCACCTGCATGCTTCCCGAGATCTAAAATCATGCAAATCGACCCACTCAGTTGGGAGAAGAGCCAAAAAAGTAAACCGATGCGGCTGAGCAGCATGATGACTCGAGGAGCGAGGTGAATCAAATCTTTCAGTCGAGCCGCCATCAGCTCGGAACAACCGTTTACCTCATCGGCCGCTCAGGGTTCCGTTGATCTACGCTGCCATTCCGTGTACGGGGCCGGCGCGTCGGCATCGGATCCGCAGCCCGGCACCAGACTGCGCTTCTGACCGGTACTATGGGGAGGGCGCTACGGTGAGGCGTTCACGTATGAGTGGCGGATCGTTTTCCGATTTGCGCACCGTGCCTTCCAGCGCAAAGCCAAGGCGCGACAGCAGCTTCATCGAATCCGCGTTGGCAACGTCGGTAATGGCGAGCACGCGGTGCAGGCCGAGCACGTTCGTCGCATACTCGAGCACCCCACGCGCCGCTTCTCCGGCGTAACCTTGCGAGCGGTACGCGGGCAGAAAGGGTTAACCGATGTCGACAGCGGCCAGCCACTCGCGCCGCAGCAGACCGCAGAGGCCGATCGGTGTGCCGTGCGGCTTGAGCGTGCCGCAGCACGGCCCGAAACCGTGCGTCGCGTAGCTCGTAAGGAATTCGTTCTCGATGTGGGCGCGCGCATCCTCGCGTGAGCGAACGCCCTGGTCTGCGATGAAGCGCCGGCAGGCCGCATCGTTGAGCAGCGTAACAACTTGACATGCGAAGTCCAAGCGAGTGCGTGACTTACGCGACGATCCCGACGGCCTCTTGCGGGTCGATTCCCCTTCAAATAGCTTGTCCCGAACAAACACCGAAGTACCAGCGGAACCCGCCCTCGAGGCGGTGCGTTCGGGCGGTATCGAGCAGAGCAGCCAGAGGAGAGATCGATGCAGCTGGCAGAGACATTCATTCGGCGACCGGTGCTGTCGAGCATGGTCAGTCTGGGCCTGGTTCTGGTGGGCCTGATCGGCTACACGCGGCTGGCCGTGCGTGAATTCCCGGATGCCGACCCGCCGGTGGTTTCGGTTTCGGTGATGCTGCCGGGCGCGAGCCCGCAGGTGGTCGAGTCCGCCGTTACGGATGTGCTGGAGGAAGAGCTGTCGAGCGTGGAGGGGCTGCGCACGATGACCAGCTCGAGCCAGGAGCAAATCAGCACGATCACGCTGGAGTTCACGCTCGACCGCGACATCGAGGCGGCCGCGCAGGATGTGCGCGACAAGGTCTCGCGCGTGCGTGGGCGGCTGCCTGAGGATGTGGAGGAGCCGGTGGTCGCGAAGGAGGATGCGGACGCCTTCCCGATCATGTTTCTCGCGCTCAGCTCGCAGAGCTACAGCCTGATGGAGCTGTCGGACATCGCCGACCGCCAGATCAAGCCGCGGCTGCAGACGATCGCGGGTGTCTCGGGCGCGCCGATCTTTGGTGAGCGCCGCTTCGCGATGCGGGTTTGGCTCTCGCCGAGCGAGCTGGCCGCACGCGGCCTGACCGCGCAGGACGTGGAGAACGCGATCCGCACGCGCAGCGTCGAGATTCCGGCCGGCCGCATCGAATCGGAGCGGCGCGAGTTCGCGGTGCGCTATCTGGG
>JBQTJO010000203.1:0-8667 GCA_052387015.1 Gemmatimonadota bacterium | reverse complement strand
ATTGGGCTGCTCGGCGTCCTGATCCGCTCGCTTACGGTCGGCTACGCCGCACTCGGCACGTCGGGTCGCGTGACCTGCAAACAGGAAGCGGCCGAGCTGAATACGACCGGCCTGTACTCGATCGTTCGGCATCCGCTGTATCTCGGCAATTACCTGATGTGGCTTTCTGCGACGCTGCTCACCCGCACCATCTGGGTGCCGCTCGTGATCAGCCTGTTCTTCTGGATCTATTACGAGCGCATCATGGCGGCCGAGGAGGCCTTTCTGCGCGAGAAGTTCGGTGCCCGCTTCGAGCGCTGGGCGGTCCGCACGCCGGCTTTCATTCCACGGTTCAGGCCGTGGCTCGCGCCGGCGCGCCCGTTCGCGCTGCGCCGCGTTCTGCGCCGGGAGCGCTCGAGCGTGCTGGGGCTGATCGTGACCTTTGCAGTCTTCGATTTTCTGGTCGGCAGCGGCGCGCGCGGCGAGCTGCACCTCGATTTCGTCTGGATCGGCCTCACCGCGCTCGCGCTCCTGTATTACTGCGCGATGCATTTCGAGAAGCGCTACGCGCGCAGGCAGGCGGTCGCGCAAGCGCAACCGGCGCCTGCCGCCGCCGCCGGTTTCGCCTACTCGGATTAATGACAAAGCCGGCGGCCTCGTCCGACCGCCGATCTTCGTGGCTTCCGATTCAGCCCCGCGGTCCCCGCAGAACGTGGCATCCTGACCCGATCTGCTCCGGCGTCAACACGGCCTTGATCGCGCTCTCGAGCTGGACGCGGGCGGCGCGAATGCGTTCCATGGCAGGCTTCACCGACTCCAGGATTGCCCGCACGTCCGCGCGCGCTGCGCCGCTCTGGCGCGCGGCACGCGCGTCCGTATGGGCGGTCTTGATTGCTTCGAGATCGGCATGGTTCGCCTGTTCGAAAGCGGCCACGAGCGCAGCGATTTCAGCCTTCTGCTCGTCAGTCAGACGATGAGCGCGACAGGCTTCCTGGTGCGATTCGATCCAGGCCTTTTGTTCGGGGGTCAGGACCTCGAGTATGCCGGCCTGGAGGTTTCGCTCCGCTTCGGCCAGACGCTCGCGGATCGGGAGGGCCGCCTCGAGAATCGCCCTGATCTCAGCCCGCGACTTGCCTGCCGTGGCCGCCGCCCGTGCCTGCTTGTGAATCGCCGCAAGCGCCTCGCGATCGGCTTTGACTGCCTGGGCGAACTGCTCGAGCAGCTGCTTGATCTGCGCTTTCTGTGCGCTGCTGAGCTCGAGATCCTCGGGGAGCCGATGGACCAGCGGGATCAGCCGGCCGATGGCTGATTCAACGAAGCTGGTGGCAATCGCGAAGCCGGCCGCTTCTTCGAGATTCTGGTCCAAAGCGGGGGCTGGGGAGATTGCGTCTCCATCGCACGCGGCGACAGCCACAGCGAACAGCAGGACAACCGTCGATTTTCTCATGAGAATGCTCCATTTTGTGGCGTCCTTGGTAACTGACGACACTCCGATAGAAAACGTTAAGCGAGAGCCATGTCTGCCATAAGCCGATCTTTCAGCATCGGTTTACTTGCTCTTTGCGCCGCTGCCACCGGGCTCGCCGGCTGCGAGCGCCGCGACGAGCACAGCATGACCGCGCTCATGCACGCGGCGGAACTCGGTGACACTGCCGGGATTCGTGACCAGCTGCGCGCCGGAGCCGATATCGAAGCGCGCGTGAAGGGATATTCGAGCGCGCGCCAGTTGATTGCGTTCATCTCGTGGATGCAGCAGCTGCCGGAACGGCATCCCGGCTGGACGCCGCTCATGTTCGCGGTCAGTAAAGGCCATGTCGACGCGGCGTGGCTGCTATTGCAGCACGGTGCGAACGCGAGCGTGGTCGCGGCAGGCTTCAGCGCTCTCGACCTTGCGCTTGTCAGTCCGCGCCCCCGGGAGCTGCTGCGCCTTCTGATCGAGCACGGTGCTTCCTTGACGGCTGGCCGGTCTCACGCGCGGCCGCTCGTCTTGGCGGCAGAGAACGGGGATACGGCACTCATCAAATTTCTGTTGCAACGTGGGGCGCAGGTCAACGCGGCCGACCAATCGACGATCACGCCGTTGATTGCGGCGGCGCGCAACGGCCGGACCGAAGCGGTGAAACTGCTGATTGCCGCGGGTGCCGATCAGAATGCGCGCGATAATAACGGCTGGAGCGCTGCGCGTTTCGCTCTCGAGAACGGGCACGCGGAGGTCGCGGCGCTGCTGGCGAGCTCGAAGGCGGCGCAGAGCGACGCGCGCGATCACGCGTTGTTCGAAGCCATTGCGGCCGCGAATCTCGAGCGGACGCTCGCCGCCCTGGCCACTGGTGCCAATCCGAACGCACGCGGCGAGCACGGTCGCGCCGCCGTGCTACAGGCATCGGGTCAGTCCGAGGGAGTGACGCTGGCCCTGCTCGAGGCCGGCGCGGTGGTCGACAGCACCGTCGATCAGGCGCTCATGTACAGTGCGGTAGTAAGTGGCTGGGAGAAGCTGTTCGATCGCCTGATCGCGCATGGCATCGAACCGAGTGACGATCTCATCGTGGAGGCCGCGCGCATGGGCCGCGTTCACATGGTCGATCGCATGCTGGTGCGCGGCGTCGACTTGAACCTCATGGCAGGCGAGCCGCTGCGAACCGCCGCGAAGCATGGCCAGCTCGAAGTGGCGCAGTTTCTTCTGGCCAAAGCAGCGCGCTTCGACCTCGAGGACCGCTTCGGCATCACGGCCTTTGACGAAGCTTGCGGTCGGGGGCGGACGGAGATCGCGCGGCTGTTCCTCGAGGCCGGCGCCGATCCCAATCGCAAACGCCGTGGCCAGCCCGTCCTGATCGACGCCGTGTGGACCGGAAATCCCGACCTCGTGCGGCTTCTGCTCGAGGCAGGCGCCAAGCCCGAAGCCACGGACACCGCCGGCAAGACCGCGCTCGACCATGCGAGCCGCCTGCGCATCGAACGTGTAATCGCCGTGCTCGAGCGTGAGCTAGAATAAGCCGGCAAGCTGCCGGATGACCCAGACCGTCACGTAGCCGATCCCTACCAGCATCAACAACACCGCGGCGATCGCGACGGCGACCACTGCCATGCTGCCGCGCTGCGCGCGCGCCGGCTCGAGCGCGTACTGCTCGAGCACCTTCAGGTTTTTCCGGTTCGCCTTCCAGCCGACATCGAAGAGATCGCCCAGCAATGGAATCGCGCCGATCACCGCATCGACGACGATGTTGATCGCCATGCGCGCGATCACGGCGGGCGGCGCGCCCAGCCGGGCGGCGATCAGGATGGCATAGGTCGAGACGGCTCCGCCCAAGAGGTCGCCACCGCCAGGCAGAATGCCGAGCAGCGCATCCAGTCCGACGCGCAGATTGGTGCCGGGGATACGGATCAGCTCGTCGAAGATCCATGAAATCGTCCGTAGCCGATCGAGCCCGGGGCTCGCGAGCATGCGTTCGCGCTCTGGCTGCATGCGCCGCTCTCCGGGAAGTCCCGTGCCATCCTGCTATCGCCTCGCCCGGTCCGTTGCCGCACCTGAGACGCATGGACGCATATCAGGCGGCACGCGGAATCCTGAAGCAGCATTTCGGCTACGACGATTTCCGGGGCGCGCAGCGCGACGCGATCCGTTCCATCCTGTCCGGCCGCGACACGCTCGTGCTGATGCCGACCGGTGGCGGCAAATCCCTCTGCTTTCAGATTCCCGCGATGGTGCTCGCGGGACCGACCCTGGTCATCAGTCCGCTGATCTCCTTGATGAAAGACCAGGTCGACAACGCCTGCCGCGCAGGTGTGCCCGCTACATTCGTCAATTCCACACTGCCGCCAGGCGAGGTGAGACAGCGCCTCGAGGGCGTGCGGACCGGCCGATTCAAGCTGCTCTATTTCGCGCCGGAGCGCGCGGAAAACCCTCGCTTCATCGAGCTGCTGAAGGAAATGGGTGTGGCCATGCTCGCGGTCGACGAGGCGCACTGCCTGTCTCAATGGGGATACGAGTTCCGGCCCAGCTATCTCAAACTCGGAGTATTGCGCGAGACACTGGGCTGCCGCGTCATCGCACTCACTGCGACTGCAACGCCCGAAGTTCGCCGCGACATCATCACGCACTTGCGCATGCGCCGGCCGACCATCCTGGCGAGCGGATTCGATCGCCCGAACCTGAAATGGCACGTGCTCGCGGCGGAACGAGCCGCCGACAAGGACGCGGTGCTGTTGCGCTTGCTGCGGCGCGAGCGCACCGGCCCGGCGTTGGTCTTTGCGTCGACGCGCAAACGCGTGGACGCGGTCGCCGATTTCCTGAATGCGCGCTCCATCCGCGCCAGCGGATATCATGCCGGCATCAAGAGCAGCGAGCGCACCCGGCTTCAGGAACGCTTCATGTCCGAGCAGGCCGGCGTCGTGATCGCTACGAACGCGTTCGGTATGGGCATCGATAAAGCCAACGTGCGGCTGGTTGTGCACTACGACATGCCGGCTTCGCTCGAGGCATACTATCAGGAGGCCGGCAGGGCAGGGCGCGACGGCCACGACTCGGATTGCGTCCTGCTGCACGCGTATCGCGATCGCTTCACGCACGAGTTCATGATCGACGGCGCGCATCCGGCCGAAGAGACGATCCGGCGCGTCCTGCTCAGGCTGCCGGACCGAATGACCCGAAAGGAGCTGGCTGGTGTGCTGAAGCTGACCGGCACCAATCGGCGGGAGCTTGGCTCCGCGATCCGGATTCTCGCCAACGCCGGCAATATCGAAATCGAAGGTAAGCCGCCGGACGGCGTCGTATTGGTACGCTCGCGTGACGTCACGCGTGAGGCGCTGGCCCATGCGCGCATCGCGCGCGAGCGGGAGCTGGTCCGGCTGAAGCGCATGCAGGCCTACGCGTATCACCGCGGCTGCCGTCGCGCTTTCGTGCTCGAGTACTTCGGCGCAAGCTTTTCTCTCAGCGCGTGCGCCGGGTGCGACAACTGCCGCGGCACGGCATTCGAGGCCGGCACGAAACGGCCGGCGTCACGATTCGGAGGTCAGACCTGGGTAAGATTCGGGGTGCGGTCGCGCTCCTGATGCTCGCCGTCTTCATGTCGATCGGCTTGTTCAACTGCGCTTCGCATCCGGGCCGTCCGCGTGCGCGCCAACAAGGAAGCGCTGCGCCGGCGCACGCTCGGCGCCGAAGTCCTCAAGCTCGCGGCGGCACACGGCGGCAAGCTCACCATCGTGGAAGTGGCCGGCGCGCTGGCCATAACCACCGACGAAGCGAAAGCGGTGCTGGCTGACCTCGCTCGCGAAGGCATGGCGGATTTCCAGGTCACGGACTCGGGCGTCCTCGTCTACGATCTCCAGGATATCAGACGGCTTGGTGACAAATCGAAAGCCAGGGGCATCCTCGAATGACGAAGCTGGAAACGCGTCACCCCGGTCCCGTCTGCCCGGGCGTGACGCTGGAGAAGTCGTGGCTCGAGGATGCCCGCTTCAGCCTCGATCACTGCAGCCGTTGCGGCACGTACCCGGCGGACATGGCGCCGGCGCCCAGTCCGCGCCCGGCATCCTGGAGGCTGCCGGGGACGCCGCCAGTAGCGTTTTCGAGACCATCGTGGAGATCATTGCCGGCATCTTCGGGTAGAATTTTCAGGCGGTGTGCGCGCCAAGTTCGCATATCAGGCCAGCTTACGAATGGGCACAAACCTTTCGGGCGGTCTGAAATTCGAGTACCTTGGCACGCCTTTAAAGGTGCGGTGGCCAGGTTTCACTTTTGCCACGATACGCAAAAGTGAAACCTGCCCCGCTCTACCGGGTGGGGCGCGTAAATGGAGCTGTACTTCAAACCGGAGCACGAAGCCCTCCGCCGGCGTGTGCGTGAATTCGCGGAAGCGGAGATCGCACCCGTGGCGACGCAGCTGGATGCGGAAAGCCGGTTCCCGTGGGACAACGTTCGCAGGATGGCTGACATGGGGCTGTTCGGCGTCAACGTTCCGAAGGAATACGGCGGGCTCGGACTCGACTACATCAGCTACATCCTCGTGATCGAGGAGCTCGCACGCGTGGATGCGAGCCATGCGATCACGATCAGCGCGCACTCCACTCTCGGAAGCTCGCCCATTCTCGCGTTCGGCACGGAGCAGCAGAAGCAGCGCTATCTACCCCTGCTCGCCTCCGGACGCGTGCTGGGCGGCTTCGGCCTGACCGAGCCCAGCGCAGGCTCGGATGCCGGCGCAACGCGTACCGTGGCCGTGTCGGAAAACGGCGGCTATCGGCTCAACGGCAGCAAGATCTTCATCACGCATGCAGGCGTCGGTGAGATCTTCGTGGTGACCGCCGTGAGCGACAAGTCGAAAGGCTCGAGGGGCATCACCAGCTTCATCGTCACCAAGGAGACGAGCGACCGCGCCATTGCCGACCGGATCGGGGTCGGGCACGCGGCCGAGCTGGAGCCTTTCACCAGGGGCGTTCGCGCAGGCAAGAAAGAGGACAAGATGGGCTGGCGCGCCTCCGATACGCGCGAGCTGATCCTCGAGGACGTCTACGTCGGTGAGGAGCAGCGTCTCGGCGCGGAGGGGGAGGGCTTCATCAATTTCATGAAAACGCTGGACGCGGGCCGCATCGGCATCGGTGCGCTTTCGCTCGGTCTGGCACAGGGCGCTTTCGAGTCGTGTGTTCGCTTCGTCGGTGAACGCGAACAGGCCGGGCGCCCGCTCAAGGACTTTCAAGGGATTCAGTTTAATCTGGCCGACATGGCCACCGAGATCGCCGCTGCACGCCACCTCGTCTACCACGCCGCGTGGCTCAAGCAGAATGGACGGTCGTTCACCGAAGCAGCTGCCATGGCCAAGCTCTACGCGAGCGAGATGGCGATGCGCACGACGACGCGCGCAGTTCAGCTGCACGGTGGCCACGGCTACACAACGGATTATCCGGTCGAGCGCATGATGCGCGACAACAAGATCTGCGAGATCGGCGAGGGCACTTCGGAAGTTCAGCGAATGGTCATTGCACGGTCGATCTTGAAAAGCCTTTAACGGACGTTCACGTTCACGTTCACGCTCACGTGTACGTGAACGGCACGGAACACCTCGTCCACGTAAACGTAAACGTGACCGTACACGTGAACGTCCGTTAAAAAGACTCGCCGGCTAGTCCCATAAGGGACTATGAAAAGAGAGATTCTGATTTCCGCCACGCCGCAGGAAACGCGCGTGGCGATCCTCGAGGACGATGTCCTCGCGGAGCTGATGGTGGACCGCCCCGACGCCGAACGCATTGTCGGCGACATTTACCTGGGCGTGGTCCAGGCCGTTCTACCCGGCATTCAGGCCGCGTTCGTCGACATTGGTACGGACAAGGCCGCCTTCCTGCACGTCTCCGACGTTGCCAAAGATGCCCTCGACAGCGATGACGACGACGATGATGAAGAAGTCGATCGTCGCAAGAAGGACCAGCGCTACGCGCCCATTCAGGACCTGATCCAGAAGGGCGAGCGCGTGCTCGTCCAGGTCTCGAAGGAGCCGATCAGCACCAAGGGCTCGCGCGTCACCACCCATATCTCGCTGCCCGGCCGCTTCCTGGTCTACATGCCTGGCACGCGCCACATCGGCGTCTCGCGCAAGATCGAGACGCGCGAAGAGCGCTCGCGCCTGCGCGCACTCGCAAAGGAGGTCGTCCCCGAAGGCGAGGGCGGCGTGATCATCCGCACGGTCGGCGAGGAGCTGACGCGTGAGATCTTCACGCGCGAGTTCCGGACGCTGAACGAGACCTGGAAGAAGATCCAGCGCAAGGCGAAATCGTCGCAGCCGCCGGCGCTCATCCACCGCGAAGCGAAGCTGACCAGCGGTGTGATTCGCGACGTCTTCACGCAGAAGGTCGATGCGCTGATCATCGACAGCAAGGAAGTCTACAACGAGGTAAAAAGCTATCTCGAGGGCGTCGATCCCCGGCTGATGGAGCGCGTGCACCTCTACGTGGATCCGGTCCCGCTTTTCGACAAGCACGGCATCGAGGATGCCATTCGCGAGGCCTTTCAGCGGCGAGTGGACCTCCCATCGGGCGGCTACATCATCATCGAGCCGACCGAAGCGCTGGTCTCGATCGACGTCAACACCGGCCGCTACACTGGCAAGAAGGACCCGGAAAAGACGATCCTGCGTACCAACATGGATGCCGCGAAGGAGATCGCGCGCCAGCTCCGGCTGCGCGACATCGGCGGCATCGTTGTGTGTGACTTCATTGACATGGAGACGCGCGCCAACCAGGACCGCGTTCTCAATGAGCTGCGCCAGTACCTGAGCCGGGACCGTGCCCGCACGCGCGCCTTCGCGGTCTCGGACCTTGGCCTGATCGAGATGACCCGCCAGCGCGTGCGCCCCTCGCTCTACCAGTCGATGACGCAGCCGTGCGAGGAATGCGGCGGCTCGGGCCGCGTCTTCAAGCCGGAAGTCGTGATCCGCCGCATCGAGCGCTCGATCCGGCGGGTCGCGGTCCAGCGCTCGGAAAAGGAAGTCACGATTCGCGTACACCCTTCAGTGGCGCTGTACCTGCTGGAGGAGGAGCCGCGGCTGCTCAAGGCGCTGGAGCAGCAGCACAAGCTGGAGCTCGACATCCGGGACGACCCGCTCATGCACCAGGACGAGTTCAGAATCCTGGCGGGACCGGCGGATGCGGATGTGACGACGAAGTACGCGCTCGGGTTGGGGAGTAGGGGAGTAGGGGAGTAGG
>JBQTJO010000202.1:0-3598 GCA_052387015.1 Gemmatimonadota bacterium | reverse complement strand
TCCCCTACTCCCCTACTCCCCTACTCCCCCTACTCCCCTACTCCCCTACTCCCCTACTCCCCTACTCCCCTACTCCCCTACTCCCCAGGGGCACACGCTTTCGAAACAAAAGAGGGCAATAGAACTTCGGACTCGAACTTCGGACTAGACCTGCGGCTCTGGTCCGGTCGGTTTTCTAATCCGATTTTCTAATCCGATTTTTGGCTTCTCTCTCATCCGAGCGCACGGGCTTACTCCGGCTGCTTCCCGCGAAGGTTCTAACCAGAAAAAGGCGCTTCCAGCTTTGGCGTGGGCGACATAGACGCTCCTTCGGTCGCCTCCTTTTTGTGTCACCCATCGCTCTTATCGCTCCTATCGCTCCTATCGCTCTTATCGCGCTCAAACCAGGCGATGTGACGATCCAGAATGCTCAATCGTCTCAAGAGTGAAGGCCTGGTCCCCAAATTGCGGCGACCTGCCGAAACTTGTGGTGTAATAAGGACTTATGGACATCCGCATGCAAAAGGCGCTGGACGGCGAATTGGCGCGCGAAGAGCTGACGCGCGAGCAGGTTGCGGAGCTTGCCGAGGCGGAGGCGCTCTTCCAGGGCATCATTCGCGCGGTCCCCGTCGACCCTGTGCCGGACCTCAGCGGAGCGGTGCTGCGCCGGCTGGAGGAAGTGGCGCCCGCCCGTTCGCAGCCGGCGAGAACGCCTGTACTCGAACATGTGCGTACTGCGTTCGGCTGGCTGTGGCAGCCACGGCCGGTGCAGTGGCGGCCCGCCTACGCGTTCGGTGCGCTGGCGATCATGGCCGGTCTGCTGCTCGTGCGGCCTGTTCCAGATCCGGCGATTACTCCCGCTCCCGTTCCCGCGGCCACTCCGGTTGCACAGGTCTTCATCCAATTCCGCCTGGATGCGCCGCAGGCGCGGCAGGTCGCGCTGGCCGGCGATTTCACGGAATGGAAGCCGGCACACGAGCTGACACGTTCGAGCAATGGCACGTGGACGGTCGTCGTGCCGGTGCAACCCGGCGTTCACGAGTATGCGTTCGTCGTGGATGGGCAGCGGTGGGTTCCGGATCCAACGGCGCCGGCGGTGGAGGATGGCTTCGGCGGTCTGAACAGCCGACTCGCCGTGCTGACGCCGGATGCGAGGAGTCTGTAAATGCATTTCAGAAAGCGAGAACGCGCGAGCGCGCGCGCAATCTTCATCGCGCTACTGGTCAGCGCGCCATCGGTGCTGCATGCGCAGGAGTGGAATCTCGATGCGCAGACGGGGCGGATTCGCTCCGCGCTGGATCCAAATGCGCCGGAATCGCAGAGCGCGGTGCTGGGCATTCGTTACGACGATGCGCTGACCAGCTTCCGCGTCTCGGGCGGCGTACCGACCGGCTCGGAGCAGCCGCTGTGGGGCTCGCTCGCGGCTGCGAAGCGGCTGGTCGTGCGCAACGGCGGTTTCTTCGCGGGTGTGGACATCGCGGGCAACGGTTTCCTGATGCACGACCGCGTGCAGCGCGTGCGCGAAGTGCCGGGCCCGCTCGGGCCGAAGCTGCAGCCAGGTCCGTCGTTCAGCGGCTCCGCGTTCGCGGTGCAGGCGCTGCCGGTGCTCGGCTTCGAGAGTGCCCGCGTGCAGGCGCACGCGCGCGCGGGCGTGTCGCATTACAACGCGAGCTTCGGCGAGAATTCGCGCGAGCGCACCGTCCGGCTCGCGGATGCCGAGGTCGTGGTCGCACCGTCGGCGCGGTTCGCACTGATCCCCTCGGTGCGTCACTACCGCGCAGATGACGGTCGCTTCACGTACGCCGGGCTGACCGCGGTTGCGGTGGCCGGGCCCGCGACGCTCTGGGGCACGGCCGGGCAGTGGCTGAGTCATTCGGATCAGGCCATGCCGTGGGCGGCGGGCGCTACGCTGCGCGTGCACGATCGCATCGCGATCAGCGCGAGCGCGCGACACGACGCGATCGATCCGCTCTATCTCGCGCCACCGCAGACGGGGTGGAGCGCGGGCGTGTCGATCCTGCTCGGCCGCAAGCCGGCCATAAGCGCGCCCGTGCCGGCGCGCTACGAGAACGGCCGTGCGACCATCCGGCTGCCGGCTTCAAAGGCGCGCACGCGCCCGAGTGTGGCCGGCGACTTCAACGACTGGAAGCCGCAGCCGATGCAGCGCGACGGCAAGGACTGGACGCTCACCATCGCGCTCGCGCCGGGCGTCTACAACTACTCGTTCGTGACCGAAAGCGGCGAGTGGTTCGTGCCGCAGAAATACGCCGGTCGCAAGGATGACGGCATGGGCGGCCATGTCGCGGTGCTGGTGGTGCAGCAGTGAGCGTGGCGTTTTCCTTCACGGCGTCGGATGCGGAGCTGGTGCAGCGGGTCCGGCGCGGCGATCGCGACGCGTACGGCACGCTGGTGCAGCGGCATCAGCAGGCGCTGTACCGGCACGCGCGCGGCATGGGTCTGGACCACGACACGAGTCTGGACCTGGTGCAAGACGCGTTCGTGAAGGGCTACACGCGCATCGAGGACTGTCGCGATCCGGCGCACGCGCGTGCGTGGCTGTTCAGAATCGTGCGCAACCTGTGCCTGGATCATCTCAAGAACGTGCGGCGCGGCTCGCTCTCGCTGAGCGACTTCGCGGAAGAAGATGCGTACGGCGCGGCGAGCGTCGCGAGCGCGGAGCTGGGCGTGACGCTCACCGACGCGCTGAGCCGGCTGCCAGTCGCGCTGCGCGAGGCGTTTCTGCTGAAACACGATGCAGGCTACAGCTACGAAGAGATCGCGCGCATGACGGACACTTCGGAGAGCGCGGCGAAGATGCGCGTGCATCGGGCGCGTGAAGCCCTGCGCGCGCTGCTGACGGATCGCGCGGTCGCGTGAGTGTGACGAATTGGGCCGCGTGATCGTCTCAGGTATGAGTCCACAAACACGGAGGAAACATGAAGTCCAGAATGGTGTTGCTGATCTCGGCGCTCGCGGTGAGCCCGATGGCCCTGCAGGCGCAGAGCGCGGCGGCCACCGCGACCAGCACGACGACCGCGCAGGCGAAGACGCCGGAAGCGCGCATCGATGCGGCCATGCAGGCGGCGGCGCGGGCGAAGATCCCGGCCAGCCTGATCAAGAGCAAGGTCGAGGAAGGCCAGGCCAAGCGGGTTCCGCCCCAGCGCATTGCGACCGCGGTGGAAGCCCGGCTGGAAGCGCTGCTCGAGGCGCAGCAGGTCATGAAGCAGGCGAAGCTCGAAGCGCGCAGCGAGAGCGATCTGGCGGTTGCGGCGGATGCGGTACAGGCGGGCGTCAGCAGCACGGCGCTGGTGAAGATGTACACGGACGCGCCGCGCGAGCGGCGTGCGGTCGCGGTCGCGGTGCTGACCGATCTCGTACGTCTCGGTCACGCATCCGAGCACGCGCTGGCGCGGGTGAGCGGCGCGCTGAGCAGCAACGTTGCGCTGGCCCAACTGCAGGCGGAAGTCGGCGCGCAGGTCCGGCAGGCGGCACAGGCCGGCAAGGGCGGTGTCGGCGCGGGCGTGAACGCGGGCGGTATCCTGCGCATCGGCAACTGACGCGGCCGGTCGATTTCCGGAGACGGTCTCATCCGGCAAAGCGGATGAGACCGTTTTCAGGA
>JBQTJO010000201.1:0-3517 GCA_052387015.1 Gemmatimonadota bacterium | reverse complement strand
GCTCGCGAGCAGCTCCGCCGGCTCGTTGTCCAGGAGCGGGTGCACCGACGCGAACGGTACGAAGAAATCCGGCAGCCGCTCGCGAGCTACATACGACGCGGCGCGCGCGGGCTCAAGCTCTACCCATCGTACCAGTTCTTCTACCCGAACGACCGCACCGTCTACCCACTCTACGAGCTGTGCAGCAGTGCCGGCATTCCCGTGTTGCTGCACATCGGCAGCTCGGTCATTCCGGGCACGCGCATCAAGTACTGCGACCCCATTCATCTCGACGATGTCGCGGTCGATTTCCCCGGCCTGGCGATCGTGATGGCGCATGGCGGGCGCGGCTTCTGGTATGATGAGTGCGCGTTTCTCGCCTCGCATTTTCGCAACGTCTACGTCGATGTCGCGGGTCTCGTGCCGCACCGATTGCTGCAATATTTCCCGGATCTCGAGCGCGCGGCCGACAAGTATGTCTTCGGCAGTGACTGGCCGGCCATGCCGAAGAGCGTCGCCGCCAATCTCGCCGCGATCGAGCAGCTCGGTCTTTCCGCCGCGGCGCTCGAGAAGGTTTTCTACCTCAATGCAGCGCGGCTGCTGAAGCTCGAGTGAGCGCGTCCCGAGTGCTGCTGCGCAACGGGCTGCTCGTGCCCGTGGTCGCGCCGCCGCGCCATGCGGACGTCGTGGTTGCGGCCGGCAAGGTCGCCGAGATCGGCGGCACGCACCATGACTTCGACGGCGACGTCGTCGACTGTAGCGGACGCATCATCCTGCCGGGCCTCATCAACGCGCATCTGCACCCGGAGCTGCAGGTTCTCAAAGGCATTGTCGAAGAGCTGGACCTGCACGACTGGCGGGATGCCGAGCATCTCGAGGAGGCGCTGACGCTGCTCGGCACGCCCGAGGGACAGGCACTGCAACGCGCGGCGATTCGCGCCTCCGTCGCGGATTGCGTGCTGAGCGGGACGACTTTCATCTCGACCTACGGCATCACCGATGGCGCCGACGACGTCACCGCCGCGATCCTGGACGAGCTGGGCGTGCGCGGCTACGTCACGATTCGCGATCCCGATTTCACGCCCGCAGCCGTAGCGCCCGCGCATCGGCTGCGGCCCCCGCGCATGTACCGCCTGCACGCCGAGGAA
The DNA here is from genome assembly GCA_052387015.1 of Gemmatimonadota bacterium. GTDB lineage: Bacteria > Gemmatimonadota > Gemmatimonadetes > Longimicrobiales > RSA9 > CBJLQC01. Next base: position 2,390 of record JBQTJO010000201.1, on the reverse strand, counting down.
GCGCTCACCGCCGCGGAGCTGACCGCCGCCGCGGTCGCGCACCGGGGTGGCGAGCGGCTGGTCATGCACGCCGCCGAAACCGAGCACCGGCTCAGGCTGGTGATCGAGAGCTTCGGCACCTCGACGGTTCGGCTGCTCGAACGCTGGGGCCTGCTCTCGGAGCGCGTGCTGCTCTCGCATGCCGTGCACGTCGATGAAGCGGAGATCGGGCTGCTCGCACTCAACCGCACGCCGGTCGTAAGTTCGCCATCGGCGGAGATGAAGCTGTCAGACGGCCTCGCGCCCATTGTCGACATGATGCGCGCGGGCGTGACGGTGGCGCTCGGCACGGACTGCGCCATCTGCAACAACACGAACGATATGTTCCTGGAGATGCGCCAGCTCGGCCTGTCCCAGAAGCTTCGCTACGGCGCGCATGCGATTTCGGCGGAGCAGATCTTGCTATGCGCGACGGTACATGGCGCTCGCGCACTCGGCTTCGAGGGCGAGCTGGGCGGGCTGGCGGAGGACATGTGCGCGGACCTCGTGCTGATCGACGTCGACAATCCGCGCCTGCAGCCGCTGCTGGTGAGTGAGCGGTTCAGTAACGTGGCCGCCAATCTGGTCTACGCCGCGACCGGCCAGGACGTGACGGCAGTGATGGTCGACGGCCGCTGGGTCGTGCGCGATCGCGTGCTTCAGACCGCTGATCAATCGCTTTTGTGGCGAGAGCTGCGCGACAGCGCGCACCAACTGTTTGAGCGAATTCTGACATGACGCCAAAAGCGAGATCTTCATTACCGGAACGACTGCCGGTCATGCCGCTGCGCAGCACGACCGTCTACCCGCTCGGTGTGATCGGCGTGCAGATCGGCATGCCGACCACGCTCGAGATGCTGGCCGCGCATCCCGAAGACGGACTGCTGGTCGGGGTCGTGGTCGCGCCCGGCGGACCCGACGATCCGATCGATATGGATTCGCTCGAAAAGATCGGCGTCGCCGGCCGCTTGTCGGATCGCCTGAATATGCCGGGCGGCAGCGTGCAGGCCACCGTGCAGGGCATCTCGCGCATCCGGCTGAGTGAGGTGCGCGAAGAGCCCGGCGCGTATTACACGGCAGCGGTGGCGACGGTGCGGGAGAAAGAGGCCGAGGAAGAGGATGCGCGCGAGCTGATCGCCCGCATTCTCACGGTGCTCGATGTACTGGCCGAGGAAGTCGACCGCGTCTCGCTCGAGATTCCGCGCATCCTGCGCATGAACGTCGCCGACCCCGGCCGCTTCGCCGACCTGGTCGCGACGCTCGCGAATTTCAGCGTCGCAACCAAGGACGAAGTCCTGCAGCGACTGAACGTCAAAGACCGTTTGCAGTACACGCTGCACGAGCTGGAGCAGCAGATTCGGCGTGTGCGCGAGTTCAAGAGCGCACCGCGCGGCGAGCAGGCCGAGGGCGAAGCCGCGGCCGGCCCGCCGCCCACGGCCGGGGAGCTGCGCAACCAGATCCGCCTGTTGCAAGCGCAGCTCGGCGAAGTCGACCCCGCCGAGCGCGAAGTTATCGATTACCTGCGGCGCATCGAAGCGGCCGACCTGCCGTCCCGGGTGGCGACTACGGCTCGCACCGAGATCGAGCGCCTGCGCTCTTCCGGCGCGACCAACCCGGAGGCGAGCGAGATCCGCAGCTACGTCGATTGGCTGCTGCACATGCCGTGGCGCAGCCGCGCGACGGAGGGACCGGCGCACATCGAGCTGGGCGCCGTTGAAAAGGCGCTGGAGACGGATCTGGTCGGTCTGGCCGAACCCAAGCAGCGGCTGCTCGATTACATCGCGGTCGCGAAGATGCGTGGTGACCTGCGTGGTCCGATTCCCTGCATCGTCGGGCCGCCGGACGTCGGCAAGAACGCGCTCGTCTGCGCGCTGGCGCGCGGGCTCGGCCGGCCGATGGCGAAGCTGGAGCTGGGCGGGCGCGGCGAAACGCAGATCATCGGCACGCGCCGCACGCGCTCCGGCGCGAATCCCGGCAAGATCGCGGGCGCGCTGCGCACGGTCGGCGTGAAAGATCCCGTGTTCGTGCTGCACGAGATGGATGAGATCGGACTCGGCAAAGTGGAGGGTGATCCGGTCGAAGCCATGGAGGAGCTGCTGCAGTGGGAAGGTCGGGAGAACTTCGTCGACCGCTATCTCGACATCGCGTTCAGCCTCGGCGAGGTCATGTTCATTGCGACCGCGCAGGATTTCTACCGCATTCCGCGCGACTTGCGGGAGTTCATGGTCGAAATCCGCATCGCGGGCTACACGCCGGAAGAGAAGGTCGAGATCGTGCGGCAGCGCATGTTGTCGCGCTTGATCGAAGAGCATGGCGTCAGCGCGGATGATCTCGAGTTCACCGAGCCGGGTTTGTTCTTTCTGGCTCAGGGC
>JBQTJO010000200.1:0-5909 GCA_052387015.1 Gemmatimonadota bacterium | reverse complement strand
GCTTCGTGATGCGGCGCAAGGACGATGTGATCTGCAGCCGCGATCACCGGCTCGACGGCCACGCCGTCCAGCAGATCGCCGAGCACGGCTCCGAGTGCGGTGTTCCGGTAGCTTGCGCACACGATGCGCTCGAGAGGCAGCTGCTCCGGGCTGTAGGAGAAACGCAGCCCGCTCGCCGCGGCCAGTCTGTCCAGCGCGGCTTCGAGCGAGGTCTCGCCCGGGTCGAAGGAGATGATGCGATCGAGAGGAGGCGTCCACGAGCTGGCCGCTGGCAGCACGATGCGCGGCTCGCACGGACCCGCCGCTGCTGCCGACAGGGGCGTCGCGAAGCCGAACAACAGCAGAGATACGCTAGCGCTGCGCGCGTACGATTGCAGTGTCACCATTCAGCTCGATTCGGGCGCCGAGCGCGAGTGCAATGACAGCGAGCACCTGCTGCACCGGCTCACCCCTGAAGGAAGCCGTGATGTGGCGGCGTGCAAGCGCGGGATCTTCGACTCGCAGCACGACTCCATACCACCTCCGCAGCTCGACGGCGACTTCGCTGAGATCGGCCTCGCGGAAAACGAGCCGGCCGCTGACGAAAGCCGTGTCCGCGTCGGTCACGATCGCCGGATGCACGGTCGTGAGGCCGCCCCCGTCCAATACGCCCAGGGCGCCCGCGTGCAGCACCACGCCCGCCCATTCGTCCGTCCCGCTCGCGTGCAGCACGACCGTCCCCTCCGTGACCGCGACCTCGATGTTCTCGCCCGCGATATTGCGTACTGCGAAAGACGTTCCGATGTCGCGGATGGTCGCGGCGCCGGCGCTCACGCTGAACGGACGGGCGGCCTCGTGCACGACGTCGAACAGGGCTTGCCCGCTCAGCTGCACCAGACGGGCGCGCCTGCCGTAGTTCCGCGCCAGGACGAGCCGGCTGGAAGGCGCGAGCACGACGCGCGTGCCATCCGGCAGCCGCAGCGTATCGGTCCGGCCGATCGCCGTCTTGTAAACCGTCGCCGCATTCGCAAACGGCGGCTCACCGCCGCGTTGCGCGATGCGCCAGAACAGCACGCCGCCCGCGACGATCGCGACGGCCGCGGCAGCCGCGATGGACGTCCTACGCCAGCGGCGGTCCGAACGTTCCGGTATGGACGTGCGCGGCCGAAGCGCGGTAACCTTCGGGTCCTGAAACCGGCGCTTCACGCGTTTCAGTGCAGCTTCGACGTCGACAGCCGCGGCGGCATCGCGGCGCAGGCGGTCCAGCAGCTCCCAAAGCTCGGGTTTGTGGCGCATACTCTCAGGACACGGACACGGAACCATACCCTTACCGCACCGGGGAGCGCTACGCTGCCTTGACTGACCACGAGCTGCTGGCGGCCCTCCGGACCGGTAGCGAAGAGGCGTTCGACGCCATTTTTCGCACGTACTACGCGCGCCTGGTCCGCTCCTCGGAGAGCATGCTGGGCGTGCTCGCCCCGGCGGAGGAGCTCGCGCAGGACGTCATGCTCGAGCTGTGGCGCCGGCGCACTTCCCTGGTGGTCGAGACCTCGCTTCAGGCCTATCTCTTCCGGTCCATCCGCAATCGCACGCTCAACTACATAAGGCACGAAAAAATCGTGCAGCGCGGCGCGCAGCATGCCGCCCACGAGCAGTCGGCCGCGCCGGCCGGAGAACGTGGCATCGTGGAGGAGGAGATCGACGTCGCATTGAGAAACGCCATGCGCGCCCTGCCGCCTCGCTGCCGCGAGGTGTTCGAGCTGAGCCGTATGCAGGGGCTGAAATACGCGGAGATCGCAACCGTGCTCGAGATCTCCGTCAAGACGGTGGAAGCTCAGATGAGCAAGGCGCTGCGCATCATGCGGGAGCGCCTGGCGGATTACCTGTCATAGCATGAGCGAGCAGCTCGGCCGTGACTTCAGCGCGCTCGTGCTGCGCGACGACGCGCCCCTGCCTCAGGATGACGAAGTGGTCACCGACCGCATACGCGTGCTGCGGGTTGTGCGTCACGAATACGACGCCGGCCCCGCGCTCACGCGCCCGCTCGATATAGCCGAGCACCGCAGCCGCCTGTTTGACGCCCAGCGCGGCAGTCGGCTCGTCCAGGATCAGCACGCGTGCGCCGAAGTGCAGGGCGCGCGCAATCGCGATCGACTGGCGCTCGCCGCCCGAGAGCGTGCCCACCGGCTGTTCGACGTCGCGCACGACCACTCCCATTTGCGCGAGCGCACTGCGCGCGATCTCACGACACGCGGCGACATCGATCCGGCGCAGCGGGCCCGCGCCGCGTGTCGGCTCCCGGCCCAGAAAGAAGTTGCGCCAGATCGGCAGCAGCGGGATGAGCGCGAGATCCTGGTGCACGGTCGCAATGCCGCGCGCGAGCGCAGCACGCGGCGAGCGCAGACGTGCGGGCGCGCCGTCGATCAGCAACTCACCGCGACTCGGCTCGTGGACACCGGACAGAATGCGAATGATGGTGGATTTGCCGGCACCATTATCTCCGAGCAGACACAGCACCTTCGCGCCCGCGACACGCAGTGAAACCTCGTCGACACCGGTAACGTGGCCGAAGAACTTCGCGACCTGGCGCAGCTCCAGCAGAGCCATTAGTCGGCCTCCGCGACCGTACGGCGGATCGCATTGTTGACCAGCACCGCGATCAGCAGCATCGCGCCGAGAAAGACCTGGAACCAGTCCGCATCGATGCCGGTGATCACGATGCCCTGCTGCACCATTCCGAAAATCAGGGCGCCGAACACCGCGCCGATCGCCGAGCCGTAGCCGCCGGTCAGCAGCGTGCCGCCGATCACGGCCGCGATGATCGCACGAAACTCCTGCTGCTCGCCGCGCAGCGCGTCGGCGCCCGTGAAGCGAACCGCCTGCATGATGCCGACCGTGCAGGCGGCCAACGCGGTGGTGATGAACAGGCCGATGCGCACGCGATCGACCGGCACGCCGAGGCGCGCGGCCGCATCCGCGCCGCCGCCGGTGCCGAAGATCCAGTTGCCCCAGCGTGTGCGCAGCAGCACCCAGCTGGCGAGCGCGGCAGCCGCCAGCCACCAGAGAATCGACACGCGGAAGCCCGGCATGAACTGGCTCGCGAACAGAATGCGCGCGGGCTCGTAGCCGGCCACTTCGTCGAGTCCGCCGAGCTGCGTGCGGCGGGTCAATAGGCGCGGCACCGCGATCGCGATTCCGCGCAGCACGAACAGCGTGGCGAGCGTGACGATGAACGAGGGCAGCCGCGTGCGAACGACCAGATAGCCGTTGCAGAAGCCGATCAGCGCGCACAGGAAGTAGGTGGCGGCGAATGCCGGCCAGAACGACCAGCCGAAATGCGTGGTGAGCAACAGCACGCTCATGCCGGCCACACCGATGATCGAGCCGACCGACAGATCGAATTCGCCGCCGATCATGAGCAGCGCGACCGCGACTGCGAGCAGACCGAGCGGCGCCGCCGCGTTCAATACCGCCGCCGTACCGCCGGCACTGCGAAACGGCTCGCCGGCCACGAGTGCGAAGATGATCCAGATCAGCAGCGCGCCGGCCAGCGCACCCAGCTCCGGGCGCAGCAGCACGGCTCGCGCGCGGCTCAACGGATGCCCTGCTCCGCGAGCTGCGCGACCGCGTCGGCGTTCTCGCGTGTCACGAAGCTCGGGCCGGTGCGAATCACGTCGCCGCCGCCTGCCATGGTGCGCGCTTCCAGGTATTTGGTCATCAGCACGACCGCGAGGTAGCCTTGCAGATACGGCTGCTGATCGATCGCGAACAGCACGTCGCCGGACTCGATCGCCTGCAGCAGCTGCGGATCCAGATCGAACGTGCCGAACGCGATGCGGCCGGCGCGGCCCGTAGCGCGCAGCGCCGCGAGCGCCGGCACCGCGCTGCCGGGCCCGAGCGTGAGCACGCCGTCGACCGCCGCGTCGGAGGCGAGCGCGCTCGCGACGCGCTGCTGCGCATCATCCGGATCCGCGAGATTCACGGCGAGCACGCTCGCCGAGCCGCCGGCCTGCTTCAGCGCGTCACTCGAGCCGCGGCAGCGCTCGTCCAGCGAGCCGTTGCCGACCTCGTGATTCACGCACAGCACCTTGCGCGCGCCGTGCTCGGCCAGCTTGCGCCCGGCGCCTTCACCCGCGCCATACTCGGTCTGGCCGATGTGCGCGAGCAGACCGAGCCGCTTCCAGGCATCGGCGCCCGCGTTGATCGACAGCATCGGAATCCCGGCGCTCACGCCTGCGCGAATCGAGGCGGCGAGCGCGTCCGCATCGGGAATCGAAACGATCAACGCGGCCGGCCTCGATGCGACCGCTGCATCGATCAGGTTGCTCATGCGCACCATGTCGAAACTCGACGGTGCCTGGTACTCCACGCGCACGCCCAGGTCGCGCGCGGCGTCGCTCGCGCCGTTCGCGACGATCGACCAGAACGGGTCGGACGACTGGCCGTGCGTGACCAGCACAATGCGGGTTTCCGAACGTTGTGCGCGCGCGTCCTGCGGACGATTGGCTGGCGCGGGCTGTTGCTCGCACGCGAGAAGCGCGAGCGCGAGAGTGAGGAGACTAGACGAGCGCGTCGAGATCAAGCGTGAGCTGTTGGTTGAAGTCGAAGCTGCGGCGGTGATGCGGCGTGAGCCCGGCGTCAATGATCGCCTGCCGGTGATCGGCGGTGCTGTAGCCGCAGTTGCTGGCCCAGTTGTAGACCGGATAGCGGCCCGACAGCATGCGCATCAGACGGTCACGAATCACTTTCGCGACGATCGACGCGCATGCGATGCAATGGATCTTCGCATCGCCGTCGATGACGGCGGTGTGCTCGTACTCGAAGCCGGGAATCGGCAAACCGTCTACGAACACGTGCTGCGGACGCAGCGGCAGCTTGCGCAATGCACGCTGCATCGCCAGGTGCGAAGCGCGCAGGATGTTGATGCGGTCGATCTCGCGCGAGCTGGCCGCGCCGACGCCGATCGCGAGCGCCTGCTCGCGAATCTCGAGGAACAGGCTCTCGCGCTTCTCGGCGCTCAGCTTCTTCGAGTCATCCACGCCGCGGATGCCGACATCGACCGGCAGCATCACCGCCGCCGCCAGCACCGGGCCGGCCAGCGGACCGCGCCCCACCTCGTCCACGCCCGCGATGAGCTGGATGTCGCGCTGCCACAGCTCGCGCTCCGCCTCGAGCAGCTTCTTCAGGCGCCAGGTCTGCGCGCACTTTCTTCCGGCTTTCGTCTTCGGTCGGCGAGTCATGCGATGAAGAATATATATCCGGAAATTGGGCCATGGGGTAGGTAGCATCCCGAGATCGGCGGCGCGCCTTCGAGCCTTGCCCCAGGTAGTACAAACGTACTACCATATGGCCATGGCACGCGAGAAAATCACGCTCACGCTCGAGCGCGAGCAATTGGAACGCCTGCGGAAACTGGTCGGCGCGCGCAGTCTTTCGGCCGCCGTCGACCGCGCCGTCGCCGCTTACCTTGCCCGGCTCCGCCACTTGGCCGCTGTCGATGAATGGCTGGTCGAGTTGGAGCGCGAGCATGGTCCAGTTCCCCCTGAAACGCTCGAGTGGGCAGCGCAGCTGGTCGAGGAGTGGCAGGGCGGACGCCGGCCACACAAGCGACGCGCAGGCTGATGCTCTTGCTCGACAGCGAAGCGCTTTCGGCTCTCGCGCACGGGCCGGCGAAACGTCGCGACAAGGTGCGTGCTCTCATCATGCAGATTCGCGCCCACGAGCTTCCGGTCGCGACGGTGGCAGCCGTGCTTGCCGAAGTTGTTCGTGGCAGGTCGGCGGACGCGGGCGTTTTCGCGAGTGTGCGCCGGGATCGCGTCGAGGTCTATCCGGTGGACACACGTGTCGGTGTGCGGGCTGGTCAGCTGCTCGGAAATATTCGGGCCGGCTCCGAAATGGCTGTGGACGCATTTACCGTGGCAGCCTGCGAC
>JBQTJO010000199.1:0-4087 GCA_052387015.1 Gemmatimonadota bacterium | reverse complement strand
CGCGAGCAGGAGCAGCAGTCGTCGCAGCATATTCTCTAGCTCGGAGTGGTGTCGGTCACGGCGGCGCTGTCGATCGCGCCGGGTGCCGGAATCGGCGAAGCGCCCGGCCGCTCGCAGCGATCGCGGAATGTCGTCTGCCACTCGTTGCGCTGATTCTTGCCGACCGCCTCGAACCAGGTATCGGAGATGCCGTAGACCTGGAGCAGCAGATCGACTTGGCCGTCACGGTTCCAGTCGAGGATGTCGACGACGCGTGGTGCGGCCTTACCGTCCGTTTCGAATTTCGTGAATTTCACGAAGGTCGTGTCGTACCCGAACTGCGCGCCGGGCACGCCGATGAAAAAGACGGAATAGCCCTGATTGTCGCCGCCGGTGCGCAGCTCATCGCCGACTACGAACGTGGTGGCGAAGCCCGGGTCGCGCGCGTTGGCGATGGGAATGGGTTTGAGCTGCGCCATGGCGCGTTGCCAGTTGCCGGGCAGCTCGGCGTCGCGCGCGCGAATCATGCGCTCCGCCAGGATCGGCGCGATCACCTGCATGTTGCGCGTCGGCTCGGTCGGGAACTCGAGCTGTCGGCGAATCTCGGGTGCGTGCGGCTTCGCGATCGCGAGAAACTCCGGAATGTCCTGCGCGCCGCTCGACAGCTCGAGCGTGCCCTGCGCGTGCGGCAGCGCCGGACACGTGTTCGGGTCGGGTGGCGACGCGCTCTGCACGACGAAGGTGCCGACACGCGCGCCGTTGCGATACAGCGCGAACTCGGCGCCCCGGCGCATGTGCGCGGCAATGAAACGGCCGGCGTACAGAGCCGGATCCTTGCGGGCGCGCAGCGGCAGCATCGAATCGCCGGCGATTTCGCCGACCGGCACCATGATGCCGCGGCCGTCACGCGGCACGACATAGAAGAGGATCGGCCCTGCCGGCAGCTCTTCGGCGAGATCTTCGGCACTGGCGGGCAGTCCGGATGCCTTGGGCGGCGGCGGCACCACCGCCAGGTCGGAACCGCCCCAGTGAACGTTGTCGCACGCGCTGATCAGGGTTAACATCAGCGCGATATTAAATGAGCGGGGCACGTTCCACATTTCCCTCTAGGTATACCGAATTGGGACTTGCCCGCCCGGAAATGTGCGAACGTGCCCCGCATCCTTCCAAGGTTACGTGCTGCTTACGAAGATCCGCAAGGAACTGAGATCACGCGACAGTCGCTTCACGGCGATCGAAGGCACGGTCGCAAGCAGCTATTTCGACGCAGATTACGAGACGCTCAACGAAGCCGACGCGCGTGTCGTCGAAGGCGACCGCCTGCGCGCCCTCGAAGTCGGCACCGCCGAAGCCAGCGCGTTCAGCGCATTTCTCGACGGCATTCAGCGCGCCGAGATCAAGTTCAGCTATGATGCCGTGCCGATCGTCTACGGGTACGGCGCCGCCGTCGTGCGCGAGCGCGTCGAGCGTCAGATGCGAACGTATCGCAGGAATGGCACCGACCTGCTGCTCGAGCGCGCTGCGCTGTTCTTCCCCTCCGAGCACGTGCCGCGCCACATCATGTCCGATTTCGGCGCGGGTGGCCCGGACCTCGTCGACATCACGCCCGAAGGCTCGGAGTCGTTGCCGCTGTTTCCACCTCTGCTGTACGCACGCGCGAAGCAATTCGTGAACCGCTGGCGCGCGGGTCTCGAGCGCGAGCTGGCGGCCCGCTGGGCCGCGGCGCCCGCCGGCTGGCTGCTGATCGATGGCAGTCTGACCGTTGCGCCGGAGGCCGCGCGCTGCACACGGGCCTGCGGCATCATCAAATCGCATCGCACGCGCTTCTTCGATGGCGACGACGCGCGCGTCGTGCTCAAGCTCGAGCCGGGGCAGCGCTCCAGCGTCTTCGAGCCCGCCATCCGCGAGGAATCGCCGGTGCGCTCGTGGTACCTGCGTCTGCATCCCGCCGAGCGCCGCGATGTGTTCTGGGGCCTGGTGCGCGTGGAGATGGCGCCCACGCACGACCCGGCCATGGCCGACCGCATCAGCCGCTGGCTGCTGGCGGAGGCGCGGCCGCTCTCTCTGCCCGACGCTCGCTGGGACCGGCTCATGTACCCGATCCGCGACTGCGAAGCATTCCTGCGCGCGCGCGCGCCGAGGCTGTGATGAGCGAGCTGGATGCCTCGGAGTTCCGGCGCATTCTCGGGCACTGGGGCAGTGGCGTGGCCGTCGTCGCAACCAGAAAACGCGGAGACCGGCTGTGCGGTCTCACGGTCAATGCGTTCGCATCCGTCTCGCTGGATCCGCCCCTGGTGCTGGTCTGTGTCGAGCGCAACGCCGACTCGCACGACTGTATCCGCGCTGCCGGCTTCTTCTCCGTCAACGTGCTGAGCAGCGATCAGGAGCGCGTCGCGCGCCGCTTCGCGAACTGGGAAGTCGACACCAAATTCGAGGGGCTCGGCTTCCGGATCGAGGCGACCGGCGCGCCGATTCTGGATGACGCACTGGCCTGGGTCGACTGCCGCATTTGGGCCGAGTACGAGGGCGGCGACCACACTATCTTCATCGGCGAAGTCGTCGCGGGCGATGCGCGCGAAGACGCGCCGCTCCTGTTCTATCGTGGCGGCTACGGCCGTCTCGTGCCCTAGTGTTTCGGAGCATGGGACCACGGGGGCATGGGAACATGGGAGCGCGGGCTGGCGCACGCGGCACCAGGACATTGGCCGCGCTCGTTCTGGGCGCCGCCGTGGGCGCCACCACCGCGGCCGCCGCGGCACTGCTGCTGTATACGACCAAGGGCTTTCTCGGCACCGCCGGTTTCCTGATCGGACTCGCGCTCGCCGCGCTCGGCCTCGGTCTCTGGGTGGGCGCGGAAGCCGCGCCGGACCGGCGGCGCTGGGTCGCTGTGGTCGTGGCCAACGCTGCGGCCGCCATTTTCGCATGGCTGTGGACGCGCGAAGCGGAGTTCCGGGAATCCATCGCGGGCGGTGCACTGGCCGCCTTCTTTCTGCTGGCGCAGCCCGCGTACACGGCGGGCTCGCTGTTCACCGCACTCGCGCGCCGTGCGCGCGGCGCGGCGGCGCCCGCGCTGTTCGGCGCTTCGCTCGGCGTGCTGGCCGCCGCGGTCGTCCTCATCCCGCGCGTGCAGCCGGGTGTTATCTTTGTGCTGGCCGCAGCGGTCCTCCTGGTCGTGGCGCCGATGGAGACGCGCCGGCCACTCCAATCCATGACGACCAACTTCTCGCTGACCGGAACGTGCGCGCTTGTCACAGGCGTAGGCGATCGTGGGCAGGTCGGCTTTGCGATTGCGCAACGGCTGATCGAGGCGGGCGCGCGCGTCTGCATCACCGATGTCCGAGCCGAGGTCGCTGCAATCGCGCGCGAGCTGGGCGCGTATGGCGTGCAGATCGATCTGACCAATGAGGACGACGTCGCGCGGCTGGTTCGTACTGCAATCGAGCAACTCGGACGCCTCGATCTGCTGGTCAACGTGGCGGGCGGACTGAGCGTGATCAAGCCGCTGGCGGACACCGCGCGCTCCGAGTGGGAGCGTGAGCTGCGCCGCAACGCGGATACCGTCTTCATGGTCAGCCGCGCGGCGCTGCCCGCGCTGCGCAAACGGGGCGGCGCGATCGTCAACTTCGCAGCGCCCGCCGGCCTACGCGCCATGCCGCAACTGGGCGCGTACAGTGCCGCGAAGGCGGCGGTGGTCGCGTTCACGCGCGCGCTCGCGATCGAAGAAAAGGAGCATGGCGTGCGCGTCAACGCGCTGGCGCCCGGAATGATCGACACGGAGCAGAATCGCAGGGCGATGCCGGACAACACGAAATGGGTGAGCCGCGAGCAGATCGCGAATGTCGTTCTCTTCCTCGCGAGCGACGCCGGCTCGGGTATTACCGGCGAAACGGTTCACGTTCTGGGTCAGGGTATCGAGTGATGGAAGTAGCCGCGATCGGCCGGGTAGTCGGCACCGAGCGCAAGCCGAACACGCCGCACGAGTTCCATTTCTGGACCGGCGCCGACTCGGACGTGGGCATCGGCACGCTGGTCAAGGTCGTGGTGGGCGCACCGCGCGCGTTGACCGTCTACGGCATCGTCGTGGACGGCGCGAGCTACACGGATCTGC
>JBQTJO010000198.1:0-4875 GCA_052387015.1 Gemmatimonadota bacterium | reverse complement strand
CGTTGAGACGGCCGCGATGCGCCATGCCGATCACGATCTCGCGCGTGCCGTGCGAGCTGGCGCGCTCGACCGCCAGGTCCAGCATTGGCACCATCATATCGGTGCCCTCGATCGAGAAGCGCTTCTGGCCGAGGTAGGAGCGGTGAATGAACTGCTCGAGCGCTTCCACTTCGGCGAGGCGCTGCAGGATGCGCTTCTTGTCCTCGGCCGAGCTCGGCGTCCGGTGCGTGCCGGTCTCGATCTGATCGCGCAGCCAATCGCTGCGTTCGGGGTGCTGCAGGTGCTCGAACTCGTAGCCGATCGTGCCCATGTAGGTCTGGCGCAGCCACTCGAGCACTTCGGCAGTGGTGCGGCCGCGCGACTCCAGCCCCATGAACTGGACCGGCACGGACTCGATCTCCTGGAGCGTTGCGCCGTGACGCTGCGGATCGAGCAGCGGATGGCCGGTGCGCCTGGCGCCGAGCGGATCCAGCCGCGCCGCGCGATGACCGTGCAGCCGGATCGCATCGACCAGCTCACCGAACGCGCGCGCCGCGCGCAGCTGCAGGACGCTGACGCCACCGGTCACCGCCTCGGGCGCGGTGGCGGCCAGAGGCGACGTCGTCGTCTGAGAAAAATAGTTGCGCCACGCCTCGTCGACGGACGCGGGGTTGCTCACGAAATCTTCGTAGAGCGCCTGGACGTAGGCGGCATTGCCGGGATCGAATTGGTCGAAATTCATGCGAGTAACATACCGTTTTGCGGTTCAGGACGGTAGTTTATGCGGAGCATGGCTAAAGCAGAAGACACCCCGTTGATGCAGCAGTGGCGCGACGCCAAATCGCGCCATCCGGACGCACTCATTTTCTTCCGTGTCGGTGACTTCTACGAGATGTTCTGCGAGGACGCGGAAGAAGGTGCCCGTCTGCTGGGTCTAACCCTCACATCGCGAAACAACGGAGGCGCCGCCAGTGTTCCGCTGGCCGGCGTGCCGGCGCGCGCGCGCGACGAGTACCTGGAGCGGCTGCTGCGGCTGGGGCGGCGCGTGGCGGTATGCGAGCAGGTCGAGGATCCGGCCGAGGCGAAGGGCATCGTACGTCGCGAGGTCGTCGAAACCATCACGCCGGGCGCGGTCCTCGCCGACACGCTGCTCTCGGAGCGCCGCAACAATTTCCTGGTCGCGCTGAACCGTGCGGCCGACGGCCGGGTCGCACTGGCCGCGGTCGATGCGTCGACGGGCGAGCTGACCGGTGTGGTGCTGCCGGAGGAGGCGCTCGAGGCCGAGCTGGCGCGCTTCGAGCCGGCGGAGCTGCTGCTGCCGCAATCGCTGCTCGACGCCGGTCCGGCGGCCGCCGGAAGCGCGAGCCGCACCTATCGCGCGGACTGGCTGTTCGACCGCGACATCGCCGCGGAAGAGCTGAAGCGCCGCTACCGCGTGCGGTCGCTCGACGGCTTCGGCTTCCAGCCGGACGACGACGCGCTGATCGGAGCTCTGGGTGCGCTCGTCGCCTATGTTGCCGAGGTGCAGCCGGTCGCGATCGAGGGGCTGCGCGCGCCGCGTGTCGATCGGCAGGGCAAATGGATGGCGCTCGATGAGATGACGTGCCGCAACCTCGAGCTGCTGGAGCCGCTGCGTGCCGGCCTGACCGGCCGGACGCGTGCTGCCACGCTCATTGAAGTGCTGGACGAGACGCTGACCGGCATGGGCGCGCGCCTGCTGCGGCAGTGGCTGCTGCGACCGTTGATCCGACCGGATGACATTTGGGCACGCCACGATGCGGTGGCGGAGCTGTTCGACGACGCGCCGCTGCGCCGCGCGGTGCGCGCGGAGCTGCGCGGCATCCGCGATCTTTCGCGCTTGGCGGGGAAAGTGGCCGCGGCGCGCATTGCGCCGCGCGAGCTGAAGGCGCTGGGCGACTCGCTCGAGATGCTGCCAGCGCTCGCGCACCTGCTGAAGAAAACACAGAGCGCGCTGCTGGCCGCGATCGCGACCCTCGACGTGCTGCCGGATGTGCGCGCGCTGATCGCGCGCGCGCTGGCCGATGAGCCGCCGGCCAGCCTGGCCGAGGGCGGCGCCCTGCGCGCCGGCTATGACGCGGAGCTGGACGAGCTGCGTGCGATCCGTGATGGCGCGCAGGATTTCATTGCGTCGCTGCAGACGCGCGAGCGCGAGCGCAGCGGCATCGCATCGCTGAAGGTCGGCTACAACAAGGTGTTCGGCTACTACCTCGAGATCACGCGCTCGCAGCTCGAGAAAGTGCCCGCCGATTTCGAGCGCAAGCAGACGCTCGCCAACGCGGAGCGCTACGTCACGCCGGAGCTGAAGGATCTGGAAGCGAAGATTCTCGGTGCGGAAGAACAGATTGCGGTGCTCGAAGCTCGTCTGATCGGCGAGCTGCGGCGCGCGGTCGGGCAGCAGATCGCGCGCCTGCAGCAGGCCGCCGATTTCGTCGCGCTGCTGGATGTGCTGGCGTGCTTCGCGCATGTGGCGGAGCGGCGCGATTACGTGCGTCCGGCGATGCACACGGGCTACGAGCTCGAGATCCGCGCGGGCCGCCATCCGGTGGTCGAAACCATGATGCCGCGCGAGGACTTCATCCCGAACGATGTGCGGCTGGCGGAAGATCGTCGCGTCATCATCCTGACCGGGCCCAACATGGCCGGCAAATCCACGCTGCTGCGGCAGGTCGGGCTGATTCAGCTGATGGCGCAGATCGGCTCGTTCGTGCCGGCTGCCGTGGCGAGACTGCCGGTCTGCGATCGCATCTTCACGCGGGTTGGCGCAGCCGACAACCTGGTGCGCGGCCAGTCCACGTTCATGGTCGAAATGCACGAGACGGCGGCCATTCTGCACAGCGCGACCGCCGAGTCGCTGGTGCTGCTGACGAGATCGGACGCGGCACCGCGACCTACGACGGCGTGAGCATCGCGTGGGCGGTCACCGAGCACCTGCACGATCGATGCGCTGCGAAGACGATCTTCGCGACGCACTACCACGAGCTCACGCAGCTCGCCGATCAGCTGACCTCGCTCGTGAATTACAATGTCGCGGTCAAGGAAGTCGGTCACGACATCGTCTTCCTGCATCATCTCCAGCCGGGCGGCGCGGACCGCTCCTACGGCATCGACGTGGGCCGCCTCGCGGGATTGCCGCCTGCCGTGGTGGCGCGCGCGCGCGACATCCTGCGCGAGCTGGAGGGCACGCACACGAGTGGCGGGCACGGACTCGGGCGTACCCAGCCGCTCGATCAGCTCTCGTTGTTCCCCGTGCTCGAGCCGGCTATCATCGAGCGGTTGAAGCGGCTGGACGTGGATGACATCACGCCCATTCAGGCGCTGAACGTGCTGTCGGAGATGAAGCAGATGTTGAAGGACGTATGAGCGTGTGGGAGCGTGTGAGGGTGGCAGCGTGTTTGGTTGTGCTGGGCTGCGGGGGAGCGAGTGATGTGCCGATCGAGCCGCCGCAGGTGCTGAGCGACTCGGCGCCTTTCGTGTATCCGCTGGAATTGTGGGATCGTAAGCTGTCCGGCCAGACGATTCTGCTGCTGCGCATCACGGAACTGGGCGCGGTCGATTCGGTACTGGTCGCGACCACCAGCGGCTACGAGCGATTCGACTCGGCCGCGCTGCAGGGCGCGCGCACCATGCGCTTCACACCCGGCCGGCAGGGTGAGCGACGCGTCGCCATGTGGACGAAGCTGCCGGTCCGCTTTGCGCGCGATACGGCCAGGCAAATGGGACTCGGTGCCGAGGATGAGTAAGCGCAACATCAAGCCGTACGCCAGCGTGCTGGAGACGATCGGCTGGACGCCGCTCATCCGGCTGAATCGCGTGCACGATGGCGCGCGCACGCCGCTGTACGCGAAAGCCGAAATCTTCAACCCGGGCGGCTCGGTCAAGGATCGCATCGGGCTGGCCATGATCGAAGCGGCCGAGCGCGAGGGGCGGCTCAGGAAGGGCGGCACGATCGTCGAGGGCACGAGCGGCAATACCGGCGTAGGGCTCGCGATCGCGGCCGCCATCAAAGGCTATCGCTGTGTCTTCACGATGCCGGACAAGATGAGCCAGGAGAAGGTGCGGCTGCTGAAGGCGTTCGGCGCGGAAGTCATCATCACGCCGACCGCGGTGCCGCCGGACCATCCGGATTCGTACATGATGGTGGCGAAGCGCGTCGTCGCAGAAACACCGGGCGCCGTCTTCGCCGACCAGTTCTTCAATCCGGTCAATCCCGACGTCCACTATCACACCACCGGTCCCGAGCTATGGGAGCAGAGCGAAGGCCGCATTACGCATCTGGTCGCGGCCGCCGGCACGGGCGGCACGATCAGCGGCGCGGGCAAATTCCTGAAAGAGAAGAATCCGGCGCTGAAAGTGATCGCGGGTGATCCGATCGGCTCGATTTTCGTTCAGTACAAGCGCACCGGCGAGAAAGGCGAGAGTACGCCCTACAAGGTGGAAGGCATCGGCAACGACAAGATTCCAGCCACGCTCTGGTTCGACGTGATCGACGAGATGCGCAGCATTGGCGACCGCGAGGCGTTCGCGATGGCGCGGCGCGTCACGCGTGAGGAGGGGCTGTTCGTAGGCGGCTCATCCGGACTGATCGTGAAGCTGGCCTGCGCGGTCGCGCGCGAGGTCGATGATGCGGACGCGTTCGTCGTGTGCATCCTGCCGGATACGGGCGAGCGTTATCTCTCGAAGGTCTACAACGACGAGTGGATGCGCGAAAACCAGATGCTCGAGCCGGAGCGTCTGACGGTCAGCGACATGGTGAGGCGCAAGGACGGCGGCGCGCCGGCGCTGGTCTCGGTCGGCGCCGAAACGCCGGCGCGCGAGGCGCTGTCGCTGATCACCGAATACGACATTTCGCTGCTGCCGGTTTGCGATCACGATAAC
>JBQTJO010000197.1:0-3489 GCA_052387015.1 Gemmatimonadota bacterium | reverse complement strand
TGGGAGCGATGGGAGCGATGAGAGCGCTGGGCCCGCCGCGCCTCGCTCTCATCGCTCTTATCGCTCTTATCCCTCTCATCGCAAGCTGCGGACGCCGGCAGCAGGAAAGCCGCATCGTGCTCGCCGCGACGACGTCGCTCGAAGACACCGGGCTACTCGACATGCTCGCCCGCGAATTCCGGCAAGCGCACCCCGAGATCGAGCTCGTGCCGATCGCGGTCGGGACCGGCCAGGCCATCGAGCTGGGCAGGCGCGGTGATGCCGACGTGCTGATCACGCACGATTCCCTCTCCGAGCTGGAGCTGGTGCGCAGCGGCGTCGCCAGAGAGCGGCGCAGCCTCATGCACAACGACTTCATCATCGCAGGCCCGCCGCAGGATCCTGCCCGTGCCGCAGGCGACGATGCGCTGCGCGCGTTGCGCGCGATCGCGGCCGCGCATGCAAGCTTCATCTCGAGGGGCGATGACTCGGGCACGCATCGCAGAGAGCTGGAACTGTGGCGGCAGACCGGTATCGATCCGAGGGGAAGCGCGTGGTACATCGAGGCCGGTCTCGGCCAGGGCGATGCGCTGCTGCTCGCCGGCCAGAAGCGCGCCTACATCCTGTCCGACCGCGCCACCTACACGCGCTTCGCTCCGCGCCTCGATCTGGCGATTCTGACGGAAGGCGATGCGCGCCTGATCAACCGGTATGCGGTCACGGTGCTCGCTGGCGAGCGGGCGCAGGCGGCCGAGGTCTTCGCGAATTGGGTGACCAGTACGGACGTGCAGGAGCGGATCGGAAAGTTCGGTCGGGCAGAGTACGGCGAGAGCTTCTTTCAGCCGGCGGCCCACGGTGCAGTGCGCCATGACACGATCCCCACCGGCGAACGTTCGTGATCAACGCCCGCGCATGGCGCGCCTGCACCGTGCTGCCGCCGAATACGCGGTCACTTACGGCGAGACTCGGGCCAGCGCTCCGGCATTCTCGTTAGTTGTTCCAGTACAACGCGATGCCTAGATTTCGCGGTGGGACGACCCGCTTTCCGGCACGTCTGATATCCAGACACATGTGTCGATTCCGGACAACATAATGGACCTGTTTCTCGACAGTGCCCGGCGCGCGTTCGGGTTGATCGTCTACGGCGATGCGGCCGTGTTCGAGATCATCGTGCGCTCGCTGTGGGTGTCCGGACTGGCCACGCTGCTCGCCGTTGCGATCGGGCTGCCGCTCGGCGCCTGGGTGGGTGCGCATCGTTTTCGGGCGCGCGGCCTGGTGGTCGCGCTGATCCACACCGGGTTTGCGTTCCCGCCGGTCGTCATCGGCCTGTTCGTTTTCATGCTGTTCGCGCGCGCTGGGCCGGCGGGCTCGCTCGATCTGCTCTTCACACCGCACGCAATGATGCTGGCGCAGGCGATTCTTGCTGCGCCGTACGTTGCGGGCATCACGCTCGCCGCGGTGCAGGCAGTGCCGGCAGACGCCGCGCTGCAGGCGCGCGCGTTGGGCGCCGGCCGCGCCCGCGCGTTCTATCTGCAGGTGCGCGAGGCGCGCCTCGGGCTGGTGGCCGCGGTGATCGCGGGCTTCGGCGCGGTGATCTCGGAAGTCGGAGCGGTCATGCTGGTGGGCGGCAACATCGCCGGCCAGACGCGGGTCATGACGACCGCGATCGTGACGGAAACGCGCAAAGGCAATTTCGGCGCGGCGCTCGCGCTGGGGCTGATGCTGCTGCTGATCGCATTCGCGGTGAACGGTGCGCTGACCGCGGCGCAGCAGGGGCGCTGGCGGGCGAGTGCGGCTTCGCGCGAGAGGCCGGTCGCTTGAGCGCGCCCCTGCTGCGCGCGACGGCTCTGCGGAGATGCTACCACGGGCGAGCCGTCGTCGAGATCGATGAGCTGACGCTCGAGCGCGGCGAAGTGCTCGCGGTGCTCGGGCCGAACGGCTCCGGCAAGTCCACGCTCTTCCGGCTGCTGCTGCGCGTGGAGCGCGCCGACGCCGGTCAAGTCGTCTTCAACGGGACGACCATGGCGGGCGTATTCCAGCGCCCCTTTCTTTTTGCCGGAACCGTGCGCGACAATCTCGCCTTCGGCGTGCGCAAGCTCGGCGACCGCGACGCGCGCATCGGCACGGCCGCGCGCGAGCTCGGCATCGAGGCACTGCTGGCTGCGCCGGTGCGCACGCTGTCAGGCGGCGAGGCGCAGCGCGTCGCGCTGGCGCGGGCGATCGTGTTGCGGCCCGATGTGCTGCTGCTGGATGAGCCGACCGCGAACCTGGACGTGCTCGTCAAACGCGTATTTCGCGAGGACGTCGAACGGGCGGCGCGCACGCATGCCGGCGCGGTGCTGCTGATAACGCACGACCCGGCCGAGGCGTTTGCGCTGGCGGACCGCATCGCCGTTATGGATGCGGGCCGGATCGTGCAGACCGGCACGCCGCAGCAGCTGCTCGAGGACCCGCGCAGCGCATTCGTCGCATCGTTCACGGGCGCGGAGCTGCTACTCGACGGCGTTGTCACAGCAGTGGCAGAGGATCTGGTGCAGGTGGCGGTGAACGGCACCACACTGTGGGCGGTCGTGCCGCCCGATCACCACTGGCTGCCCGCGCGCGACGCGCGCGTGCATGTCGCGTATCGCGCGGAGGATGTCCTGATCGCCACCCTGGACATTGCGAGCGAGGTCAGCGCGCGCAATCAGTTCCGGCTGCGCATCGCCGCACTGTTCGGATCCGGTGGCTTGGTCAGGCTGCGCCTCGAGGGCGCGGTGCAGCTGACGGCGCTGGTGACGAGAACGAGTGTGGAGTCGCTCGGCCTGAGACCGGGTAAGGACGTCGTCGCACACATGAAAGCCACCGCACTACGGGTCCTGAGGTCTGCATGAGCACGCCGCTGGTGGCCGAGAGCATCGTTCGGCTGGTGCGGGATCAGGCGGTCCTGTACGAGTGGCGGTGCACGCCGACCGACCTGGAGGCGCTGGTGGTCGGCCGTCTCTATGCGGACAGCATGATTCACGATGCGGCCATCGCGTCCAGGCTGCGCATCGTATTCGAGAACGACGACGTCACGATTCTGCTGGACGCGCCGCTCACGACGGTGCGGCAGTCGCGCCCGCGCGTGCAGGCCGCGCGCGTTCCGACGACCGAGGAGTTCGTCCGGCTGTACCGCGCGCTGTTCGCGCGGGTGGACGCGCGCTACGCGCGCGGCGGCATGCACGCGGCCGCGCTCGCGCGCGCCAGCGCAATCGTCTATCAGGCGGAAGATGTCGGCCGGCACAACGCCGTCGACAAGGTCATTGGTCAGGCGCTGCTCGCTGATGCGGACCTCGCCAGCTTCGGCATGCTGATCACGGCACGTGTGAGCGGCGAGATCGCGCGCAAGGCCGCGCGCAGCGGGGTGGCGTGGCTGGCCAGCCGTTCGCTGGCCACGACGCTTGCGACGCGGGTCGCGGGGGGGGGCGGGGGGGGGGGGGTAGGGGGGGGGGGGGGCCCGGCCGACCCCGGTGGCGGAAAGGGAATTAT
>JBQTJO010000196.1:0-3529 GCA_052387015.1 Gemmatimonadota bacterium | reverse complement strand
TGCTCGACGATGCCGGCGTTGTGCCCGACGTCGAAATGCCGATCGTGATTCCGTGGCTGATGCATTGCCGGGTAGACGACGCTGGATCGACGCTGGCCGACGAATGGCGTCGCCAACTGCAACATCGAATCTCGGACGATGATCGGCTTCTTCTGCAAGCCTACGACGCTGCGTGGGTGTCGCTCTGGGAAGTAGCCGAGGTCACGCCGGGCACAGGCTCGCGGCTGATCGACGTACTTACCCGCGAGGAGCGCTTCGTGCACGACGTGCGCACCTCGAACACGCTCCAGCGCTTCGATACCATGCTCGCGATGGTTTTGACTTGCGACGGCGTTTCATTTTTCGGCGGCGTCCACGCTCAGCCTCTGTCGCCGCGGCATGCTGAGGCCGTGACGCGCGACGCGCGGCGCATATGTCGTGTGCGGACGCGGGCGGTCGCTCCTGCGAAATTGCGCGCTGCCGATATGCAGCTCGATCTGCTCGAGCTTTGGAGCGCAGCCGTGCAGCGCATGCTTCATCAGCCACCGCCAGCACTGCAAAACACGGACGGCGATCCGTTCGTGCTCACGAGGGATGACTTCGCTCTTTTGGGACCGCGCGACGAAGTAGCCCGACAGCTCGCGTCACTGCCGGGCATGCAGGAGCCGGAGGCGGAAGGCGACGGCACTGTATTCGTCGTCACCAAAGCTGGGAATGCGGTGCACCGGTCGTGGGACAATACCGTGATTGGCCGCATCGTGCTTTCAGAGACGCGACTTAGCGCGGAGACCAACTCCGCGCGCCGCGCCGATGCGCTGCGGTTCGCCATTGAAAGCCAGTTGCAGGATCTCGTGCGATTCCGACTGCGCAAGGAAGAGAACACTGCGCAACTGTTAGCGGCTGCGCGGGCGTCAGCCGGCACTCGGAAGCAACGAGCGGATGAAGCGGCTCCGGTGGAGGCAGTCGAGACCGTGCGGCGATTCCGCGAACAACACCTGCGAGATTGGCTGGACGATCACGTTCCGGCGCTCGACGGGCTGACACCGCGCCAGGCATCGCAGCTGCCCCGCGCCAGGCCCAAGTTGGAGACGCTTCTGAAAGAGTTGGAGCAAAGCGAGGCGCGCCTGCCCCATGAGCAGCGTATTGATCTGCGCTGGCTGCGCGAGGCGCTGGGGTATGACTTGTAACCAGGCGCGACGGCCGACGCTGCAGTACCCGCCTCTTCGGATAGTCCGGTTCAGCGGAGCAGCACTTACCGAGGGAGTGGAAATGTGGCCATAAGAGCCACTCTTGTCCAGATGCAGTCTTCGGACAAATGTGGCCGTAAAGGCCACTTTCGTCCAACCGGCGGAACTTCGCGAGCCTCAGGAGACGCAACGGCCCGGTACCAGGATGTAGGAAACCGGCGCGACGTCGCCTTGTGCCCTGCCGGATGTGCCCAGCGCGCGAAACACCGTTGCGGTATCGAATGCCGCCGGCCTTGGTGCTGCCGCGGTAACCGGACGCGGTGTTGCCGTAAGAGCGATGACGCGATCGAGTCGCGTCGCGAGATCGACGGCGCGACCCTGACCATGGAAATGCACGTACGTGATCTGCGGATCTTCGCCCGCGAGATGATTGTGGATCGCGCTCACGTCAATGCGTTGACGCGTGAGCTCTGCGAGGACGGGTTTGAGCCCGGTGCTCGGCAGGACGAGATCGCCCATCATCACGGCGTCTTCTGGTGTTCCGGCGAATCCGGCCCACGAGCCGAGTGCGAGCGACGGCGAGCAGCAGAGGCACGGGCTTGTGCAATGGTTAGGCGTTTATCCCGCATACTTCTCGTCAACGGTGAGCGCGAAGACGACAGTCCCCATCAAGCCTATGACCGCGGCCACATGGAATGGCAGTGCCGGCGTGACCTTCCACAGCAAGCCTCCCACGAAAGCAGCGGGCGCGATCGCAATGCTGCGCACGAGATAGTAAAGCCCGACCGAGCGCGCTCGCAGATTCGGCTTCGCGAACTCGAGAATGAGGGCCTTGCGCGCCGGCTCACCAAGCTCGCGGAGGCCGCCAACGAAGAAGGCCGCCAACAACCACGCAAAACTGGTGGAGAGCACGACCGCGAGCGGGAATAGTGCGAAC
Organism: Gemmatimonadota bacterium; assembly: GCA_052387015.1. Classification (GTDB taxonomy): domain Bacteria; phylum Gemmatimonadota; class Gemmatimonadetes; order Longimicrobiales; family RSA9; genus CBJLQC01. Next base: position 1,426 of record JBQTJO010000196.1, on the reverse strand, counting down.
GCGACGAAAGTCGCGATCACGAACGGCTTGCGCCCGGTCTGGTCGGCAATGCGCGCCGCGGGGTAGTACGAGAGGATCGACGTCACCATCTGCACAGCGACAAGCGCACCGAACTGCGGTGCCGTAACCCCGACCACATTGATCGCATAGAGCACGAGGAACACGTCGACCATTCCCTCGCATGTCCGGATGAAGATGTCGGAAGCCAGAACCCAGCGAAGCGGTTGTGGGAACGAGCGCCACACGCCGCGAACATTGGTCGGCGCTTCATCCGGGATCAGCGCGACCCGGACGCGCGCCGCGACAGCGAGGGTCGTGATCGCCAGCACGACCGAGATGACCAGCCCGAGACGGCTGCCGCCTCTGATGCCATATGCCGCTATCGCGAAGCCGCCCAGCGTCGGCGCGATTGCAATCGGCACGCGCCGCAGGACCGATTGCACGGTGAATCCCATTGTCCGTCTGTGTCGTGGCAGGGCGTCGCCGATCACAGCAAAGAGCGCCGGGCTCGCCATGCTCTTCCACGCCATCACGAACACCAGTCCCGCGAAGATCCATTGCCATGCAGGCGCCACGAAGAAAACTGCGTAGCCGATGATCGCCAGTGAGACGAAGAGGAGAAGGGCGCGCCGGCGGCCGAACCGGTCCGCCAGCCAGCCGCCCGGATACTGGTAGACGCCATCGAGAAAATCCTCAGCGGTCCCGAACAACCCAATGGCCGTAACCGGCGCGCCGAGCGACTCCAGGTACTTCGGCAGGAACCGGCGCCAAAGGTTTTCGCCGAGACCCATGAGCAACATGGCGACCGAAACGGCGATGACGTTTGGTTCGAAACCAGGAACGTGCCGCAGCCTCGTTTGCCGAGTGTGGTTTACCGCGCCCAGGGCACTAATCGAAGGCGATTCCTGCTCTGGCCGCAGCATTATTCCGAATCGGCCGGTGATTCCAGGGGGCGCCGGTGCGTGAGTGCGCGCACCAGGCAATAGACGCCCGAGAGCGCAATCAAGACGAAGACCACATCATCGAGCGGATCCCAGATACGCTCCAATACCACATCCAGAATGTTCACGTCCGTGATGAAGTAGCCCCAGGCAAACGCGCCGATCAGCAGGAAAGCGAACGCGATCCAGTCAAGTGCATTCTGCGGTCGCATACCGAATCTCCAATTCCGGTGAGAAGTGCGCGGCGCTCATTTCGTCGTGAAGTACTCATACAGGTCATCGAAGAGGGCCGACGCGCGCGCGATGCGGGCGTTGTCGTCGTCGTGCGCAGAACGAATCCCGGCGATCAAGCGCTGGACGCCAACCGCATCCTCTCGACCGAACTTGCCGTCTCGCAGGTCGATGTCGTGAACGATCTCGGCAATCTGCGCGAGCGCACGGTCGTCGGGCGCAGCGCGAGCGGCGAGCACCTCGAACGTGCAGAG
>JBQTJO010000195.1:0-20467 GCA_052387015.1 Gemmatimonadota bacterium | reverse complement strand
CGTCGGTTACGACCGCTTCTCCAGCCAGCCGTCCGTATTGACCGGCAGCATCGGCTTCGGCAGCTATCCCGAGCTGCAGCAGGACCGCTTCACCGCGTTCGGTAATCTCACCTGGACGCTGTTGATCCTGAATGCCGTGCTCGAGGCCGGCTACCAGCGGGGCGGTGCTGAATTTACGGCGCCACTGCCATCCAGCCACGACAGCCGGACCGGCGAGAGCACCTATTACGGCAGCCTGGCCATTCGCCTGGCGCTTTGAGCGGGGGACCCAATGAGCGACCACGCGCGGCACATGCGCAGCGCGCTCGAGCTGGCGGAGCGTGGCTGGGGTCGCGTGCATCCGAACCCGTTGGCCGGCGCGCTGGTGGTTCGCGATGGCGCGGTCGTCGGTGAAGGCTGCCATCGCGAATTCGGGGGTGCGCACGCGGAGGTCGAAGCGCTGGCCGCCGCCGGTGACCTCGCGCGTGGTGCGACGCTCTACGTCACGCTCGAGCCCTGCTGCCACTACGGCAAAACGCCGCCCTGTAGCGATGCCATCATTCGCGCCGAGGTCGCTACCGTGGTCTTTGGCGCGGCCGATCCGCACCCGCAGGCAGCTGGAGGCGCGGATGTGCTGCGCCGCGCCGGCATCAACGTGGTGAGCGACGTCGAACGAGACGCCGTACGCCAGCAGAACGCGCTCTTCTTTCACACGGTCGAGCAGCGCACGCCGTACGTTGCATTGAAGCTGGCCATGTCGCTGGACGCACGTATTGCGAGCGCGCCGGGCGAGCGCACCCGGATCACAGCGGGCGATGCCGACCGTGAAGTGCATCGTCTGAGGAGCGGCTTCGACGCGATCCTGATCGGCAGCAACACCGCCCGCGTTGATGACCCGTTGCTTACCGTCCGCAATGCGCCCGCACCGGTCCGGCCGCCCGTGCGCATCGTTCTGGACTCGCAAGCCACGCTCTCTTCCAGGAGCGTGCTGCTGCGATCCGTCGATGAGGCGCCGGTCTGGATCGTGTGCGGAAGTGGCGCGGCGATTTCGCGGGTTGCCGATCTGGAGCGGGCGGGCGCTCGCCCTATTGTGGTCCATGCGGCGAAGCGGCGCATCCCGATCGGCGCCATTCTCGAACGCCTGCGGGCCGAAGGCATCTCGACCATTCTGTGCGAGGGCGGGGGCAAGGTGGCCGGTTCACTGTTGGAGGCCGATCTGGTCGAGCGGATTTATGCCCTGATCGCCCCCCGGCTGCTGGGCGAGGGCGGGGTGCCCGCGTTCCCGGTGCCCGGCCCGATGGAAGCAGGCGGGTGGCGGACCTCCCGAATTGCGCAACTCGGCAACGATGCGCTACTTATGCTGGACCGAGCGAGATAGATCGGTGTTCACCGGATTGATCGAAGAGGTCGGCGCCGTCAGCGCCGTGGCTGAGACGGCGCGCGGCCTGCGCATCGAGATCGCGGCCACCCGTGTGCTCGGCGATCTGGCCGCAGGCGACTCCGTCGCGCTCAACGGTGTGTGTCAGACGGTAGTCGCGCACGGCGCGACCACGTTCACGGTCGAGGCCATGGCTCCGACGCTCGCGCGCACGACGCTCGGACAGCTGGGCCCGGGTGCGCGTGTGAACCTCGAGCGCGCGCTCGCGCTCGGCGCGCGCCTGGGCGGACACCTGGTGCAGGGCCACGTCGATGCGGTGGGCACCGTCGAACGGGTCGAGCGGGCCGGCGAGCACGTGCTGATCGGCATCGCGGTGCCGGAGATGGTGGCGGCCGTGTGCGTGCCGCACGGCTCGATTGCGGTGGAGGGCGTGAGCCTCACGATCAACGACCTTCCGGCCGACGGAATCGTGCAGGTTGCGTTGATCCCGCACACGTGGCAGCACACGAATCTGTCCGGGCTGCGGGCGGGCAGCACGGTGAATCTCGAGGGGGACATGATCGGGAAGTTCGTCGTCGAATACATGAAACGCAGAGGCATTCATGCCCTTTGATCGCGTCGAAGATGCCATAGCTGACATCCGGCAAGGCAAGCTCGTCATCGTGGCCGACGATGAGGATCGGGAGAACGAGGGTGATCTGGTCGGCGCAGCCGCGGTCGTCTCGCCGGACATGATCAACTTCATGGCCGTGCACGGCCGCGGGCTCGTCTGTGTGCCGCTCAGCGCCGAGCGCGCCGATGCGCTCGGGCTGCCGCAAATGACGGAGCAGAACCAGGACTACATGGGGACCGCGTTCACGATCTCCGTGGATGCGCACCCGCGGTTCGGCGTGACGACCGGCATCAGCGTGCATGATCGCGCGAAGACGATTCAGCTGCTCGCCGACGCGGCGACCAAACCCGCCGATCTGCGCCGCCCCGGGCACGTGTTTCCGCTGCGCGCGGTTCCCGGCGGCGTGTTGCGGCGGGTCGGCCAGACCGAGGCATCGGTCGATCTCGCGCGCCTCGCCGGCTTGCCGCCGGTGGGTGTGATCTGCGAGATCCTGAATCCGGACGGCACCATGGCGCGGCGCCCGCAGCTGGAGCGCTTCGCGGCCGAACACAACCTGCGCTTCATCACGGTCGCGCAGATCGTGGCGTATCGCCTGAAGCACGAGCGGCTGGTCAGGCGCGTGGCCGAAGCCCGCCTGCCGACCGCGTTCGGTGACTTCGAGCTGATCGCGTTCGAGAATCAGATCGATCATCGCGAGCATGTCGCGCTGGTCAAAGGCGAAGTGGCTGGGCACAAGAACGTACTCGTGCGCATGCACTCGGAGTGTCTGACCGGCGACATCTTCCACTCGCAGCGGTGTGACTGCGGCGATCAGCTGCACGCCTCGATGCGCAGGATCGATGAGGAGGGTCTGGGCGCGGTCATCTATCTGCGCCAGGAAGGCCGCGGCATCGGCCTGCTGAACAAGGTACGCGCCTACGCGCTCCAGGATGCGGGACAGGATACCGTGGAAGCGAACGTGTCGCTCGGGTTCAAGCCCGATCTGCGCGACTACGGTCTCGGCGCGCAGATCCTGCTGGATCTCGGCCTGTCATCCATTCGTCTGCTGACCAACAATCCGCGCAAGATCGTCGGTCTCGAAGGTTATGGCCTGAAGATCACCGGACGCGAGCCGATCCAGATCGTGCCGACTCCCCACAATCGCGAATACCTGCACACCAAACGCGAAAAGCTCGGGCACCTGCTCCCTGAAGACCTGCCGTTGCCCGGCTGATGGGTGGGCATCAAGGTCGTCTCACGGCGAACGGCCGGCGATTTGCCATTGTCCTGAGCCGGTTCAATGCCAACGTGACGGACCGGCTGCTGGCCGGTGCGCGTGCGTGCCTGGAAGAGCACGGCGCTCGAGAGGACGACGTCGACATCTTCCCGGTGCCGGGTGCCTGGGAGCTGCCGGTCACGGCGCTGCACGCGGCTCGCGCCGGCTACGCCGCCGTGATCGCGATCGGCTGTGTGATTCGCGGTGACACGCCGCATTTCGATTATGTGGCGGGCGGTGCGGCGCAGGGACTCGCAAACGTGGCGGTTGAAACCGGCGTGCCCGTGGTATTCGGTGTACTGACAACCGAGAATCTCGAGCAGGCGCTCGACCGCGCGGGCGGCAAAGCAGGCAACAAGGGTTGGGAGGCCGCGTTGACGGCGCTCGAGATGGCGGATCTCATTGGGTGGATGGGGGGACGCAGTGCGAGCACGCAGTAAGGCGCGCGGCTGGGCGCTTCAAGTCCTGTACGCGTGGGAATCACGCGGGCTGGAGACATCGCCACGCGCGCTATTGAACGACTTCGAGTCGGAACGCTCGATCGCGGAGGACAGTCGCGCGTACCTGCGCAGCCTGGTCGAGGAGGTCGCCAGCCATCGCGAGGAGATCGACCGCGAGCTGGAGCACGCGCTGACCAATTGGCGGCTGGAGCGTCTGTCCGTCATCGACCGTAACATCCTCCGGCTGGCCGCGGCCGAGATGCTTTACGAGGAGGACGTGCCGGCCGCGGTCGCGATCCAGGAAGCGATCGTGCTGGCGGAGAAATACGGCACGAACGAGAGTCCTCGATTCGTGAACGGCGTGCTCGATGCGCTGCGGAAATCATTGGGCCTGGGCGAGCGCGGGAGCGCGTGAGGGGGGGCCGGCCAACGCGCGCTCCAATATGAAAGTGCTCGTCGCGAACTGGCAGGATCGCCTCAATCCGCAGTCGGGCGGTGCCGAGATCCACCTTCACGAAGTGTTCGGGCGCCTGGCCGCGCGTGGGCATCAGGTCACGCTTCTCGTGTCGCGCTGGTCCGGCGCCGACGCACGCCTCGAGCTCGGCGGAATGGACGTGCATCGGGTCGGCGGCCGATATACCTTTAATCTTGCCGCTCCGGGCTACTACCGGCGCCACCTGCGGAACTCGGACTTCGACCTCTTGGTAGAGGATCTGAACAAGGTGCCGCTGTTCGCACCGCTCTGGGCCCGCGAGCCCGTAACCCTGCTCGTGCATCATCTGTTCGGCACGACCGCGTTTCAGGAGGCATCGTTTCCTCTGGCAGCCGCAACCTGGCTCCTCGAGAAACCCATCCCGCGCGTCTACGGCCGGCTGCCGACTATCGCTGTGTCGGAAAGCACCGCGCAGGATCTGGTCCGGCGCGGCTTCAGGCGCGAGCGCATCGAGGTCATTCCCAACGGTGTGGACCTGGGCTTCTACTCTCCTTCGGCCAGCTCTCCCAAATCGCCGGATCCCACCGTCCTGTATCTGGGCAGGCTCAAGCGCTACAAGCGAGTGGACCTGATCATCCAGGCCTTTGCCCAACTGACGGAGGAATACCCGCGCGCACGCCTGATTATTGCGGGCCAGGGCGACGCGCGCCCGGCCCTCGAGCAGCTCACTGCCGGGCTGGCATTGAAGGAACGGGTGGAGTTCGCGGGCTTCGTCACCGAGGAACAGAAGGCGAACCTGTTCCGGCGGGCCTGGGTGCACATGCTCACATCATCCAAGGAAGGATGGGGCATCACGAACATCGAAGCGGCAGCCTGCGGCACGCCGACCATCGCGAGCGCGGTGCCGGGACTGCGCGATTCCATTCAGAACGGTGTCACGGGTTTTCTCGTGCCGCACGGCGACATTGCGGCCCTCGCCTCGCGTCTGCGCGAGGTGATTGCCGATCCGGAGCTGCGCGCACGCTTGAGCGCCCAGGCGTTGCAGTTCGCGCGTCGCTTCGCGTGGGACGCGACCGCCGACCGAGTCGAGGCTTTTCTCGAGAGTGTAATCAGTGACTCCAAACGTGGGGGGTAAAGATGCAGGTCAATATTTCCGCACGTCATTGCAGCGTTTCCCAACAGATCCGACTGAACGCGCAGGCGCGCGTCCGGCGCCTGCAGAAATATGAGCCGCGCGTGCATAACGCGGTGGTCGAATTCGACAACGACCACGGCGACAAGAAGGTCGAGACCCGAATCTTTCTCGCCGGCAGCCACAGCATCGTGGCGCACGGCACCGGCGACACGTTCAGGAGCGCCCTGGATCAGTCGATCAATCGCATGGCGAGGCAGCTCAAGCGCCGGCGCGAACGGGTCCGGAATCACAAGAGTGTAAAGCTGTCCGTGGCCCACGCATTCGGGAGCAGCCCGGTTCGTGAAAAATCTGACCATTGAAGATCTGCTGAAAACAAACGGACAGACCCTGGCGCTGGAGCTGCTCAATCAATGCAGTCTCCAGCGCCCCATTCAGTCGCCGACAATCTCCTCACCCGGTCTCGTGCTGGCCGGCTTCACGGATCGGTTTCCCAAGGGCCGTCTCCAGGTCTTCGGCGAAACCGAGGTTCGTTTTCTGGATTCGCTACCGGACACACAACGCCGCAAGTCGCTCGAGCTTTTCTTCTCGCTCGATATGCCTGCCGTCGTGGTCACCAAGGGATTGAAGGTGCCGGCGCTGCTGGTCGAGCTGGCACAGCAGCAGGATGTGCCGCTGCTGCGCTCCAAGCTGAAGACCGGCGACTTTTATCGCCGGCTGCAGCCGTACATGGAGGAGGCCTTCGCGCCGACCACCACGATGCACGGCTCGCTGGCGGACGTTTACGGGGTCGGGCTGCTGTTCGTGGGGCGCAGCGGCATCGGCAAGAGCGAGTGTGTGCTGGATCTGGTCGAGCGCGGCCATCGTCTGGTCGCCGACGACGTGGTCCACATCACGCGGCGCGGTGTGGACATACTGATCGCCCGTGGCCACGAGCTGCAGCAGCATCACATGGAGATCCGCGGCATCGGCATTCTCGACATCAAGGCGCTGTTCGGTATCCGCGCCATCCGCCAGCAGAAGCGCATCGAGGTCGTCGTCCAGCTCGAGGAGTGGAACGCGACTGCGAAATACGATCGCACTGGTCTCGACATCCAGGAGGTCGACGTGCTGGGCGTCAAGCTGCCCAAGGTGGTGGTGCCGCTGAATGCGGGCAAAAACATTACGGTACTGTCGGAAGTCATCGCCATGAACCACCTTTTGAAATACTCGGGGGTGGATTCCGCCAGGCTGTTCAACGATCGCCTCCAGAACGCTATGAAGCCGGCGATTCGTGATTATCTCGAGGAAGACTATGAGTAGCGAAGGCGTGCGCGGTATCGTGATCGCGCACGGCGAAATGGCGCAGGGCATGGTGGACGCCGTGCGCAGTATTGCGGGCATTGCCGGCGACTTCCTGGTGCCGGTCAGCAACCGCGGGCTCGGTCCCGATGCGCTCGCGGCGCAAGTGGCGGCAGTCGCAGGATCCGGCGCCACGATCGTCTTCACCGACCTGCAAAGCGGAAGCTGCGGTTTTGCGGCGCGCCGTATCATTCAGGGCAATCCGCGGCTGGTCGTGATATCGGGCGTCAATCTTCCGATCCTGCTCGAGTTCGTGATGCGCAGAGAGCAGCCGCTCGAGCAGCTGGTTCCGTTTCTTCTGAAGAAGGGCCGCGCGGGCATTGCCTGCGCGCCGTCGACCTACGAGAGCAATGAGCATCGTGCTGTATCGGGTGGATGAGCGTCTCATCCACGGACAGGTCGTAGTCGGCTGGGGCCATGAGCTTCATCCGCAGGAGATCGTCGTGATCGACGACGAGCTGGCGGACTCGGAATGGGAGCAGGAGCTGTACGCAATGGGGCTGCCCGATGAGCTCGAGACGCGCTTCGAGACGGTCGAGCAGGCGCGCGCCCATCTCGCCGGCTGGCGCAGCACCCGGACGCGCGTGATGGTACTGACGCGGGACGTGCGGACCATGCGCCGGCTTGCCAGTGACGGCGCGTTGCGCGGCGAGCAAGTCAACATCGGTGGCATCCATTACGCGCCCGGGCGTGAGGCGGTGCTGCCGTACGTGTATCTGAGCCAGGCGGAGAAGGCCGAAATGGCAGCGCTCGCGAGCGAAGGCGTGCGCATCAGCGCGCGCGATCTGCCTGGTGCGCGGCGCGTCGATCTGAAGGAAATGCTCAAGGGGCGCGCGCGCGGCGCATGAGCTGGCTCTGGATCCCACTGCTGGGCGGCGTCGTCGGCGTGGATGCCACTACGGTCGCGCAGACGATGATCTCGCGTCCTTTCATCGCTTCCATCCTGACCGGGCTGCTGGTCGGCCGGCCGGAGGAGGGCGCGATCGTCGGCGCGATTCTCGAGCTGTTCGCGCTCGTGATCCTGCCGGTCGGTGCTGCCCGCTACCCGGAGACCGGTACCGCCGCGGTTGCTGCCATGGCCGCATACACGAGCGCGAGCCCGGTCATGTCGCCGGCCGTCATGCTGCTTGCCGTGCTCTTCGCATTGGGCTGGGAACGCGTGGCCGGCTGGAGCGTCATTCTCGACCGTCGTTTCAACGACAGATTCGTCGCACTCGCGCCGCTCGGCGATCATCGGGCCGATCGAGATCTGGAACGCCGTCACCTACTGGCGATCGCGATCGATTTTGGGCGCGCGATCGTGCTGACGATCAGTGGCTGGCTGCTCGGCACGATCGCATTGCGCAGCATTGCGCATATCTGGAGTATGAGCTCTGCGATCGCACCCGCGATTCTCTCGATCGGAGTCAGCTGCATGGTCGGTGCTGCGCTGCCGCTGTTCGGCGGGCTGCGCGCCCGTAAGGTCGCGCTGGCCGTCGGTGTGCTGTGCGGTTCGCTGCTCGTGCTGCTGCGATGACCGCCTTCTCGCGCGGCGTGCTGACCCGGGTCTTTCTGCGCTCCTTCATCGTGCAGGGGTCGTGGAATTACCGCACGCTGATCGGCAGCGGCTTTGCGTTCGCATTGATGCCGGTTCTGCGTCTGCTGTACCGCAATGAGCCGGACAAGCTCGATGCCGCGGTGCGCCGCCACAACGAGCTGTTCAACAGTCACCCATACCTCGCGCCACTCGCACTCGGCGCGGTAGCCGTGCTCGAGGCGGAGGGCCAGAGCGAGCTGGTCGGCCGCTTCAAGGCGGCCGTGCGCGGCTCGCTCGGCACGCTGGGTGATCGTCTGGTATGGTCGGGTTGGCGTCCGATCTGCGCGCTGGCCGCGCTGACCATGAGTGCGCTCGGCGCGCCGTGGTGGACAGCCGTGCTGGTCTACCTGGTCTTCTACAACGCCGGCCATCTCACTCTCCGTGTCTACTCGTTCCAGTTGGGCTTGAGGCATGGCAGGCGGGTCGGCGAAGTCCTGAGAACCTCACCGTTGAACGAGGCGCACCACACGCTGGACGCGGTAGGTGCCGCGCTGGTCGGCCTGCTGTTGCCGTTGACGATCGCGCGGCCGGTCTTTCCAGGCTGGGGCGGCGCGCTGTGGATCGTGGCGCTCGCGGGCGCCGCTATGTTGGGACTCGTTTTCGGAGGTCGCGTGAGGACGCCCGTCGTACTGGTGCTCGCCGCCGCAACCATTGTCGCGCTGTTGGTGAGTGTGCTATGAGTGAGGCGACCATCCAGATCCGGAACAAGTACGGGCTGCACGCCCGGCCGGCGGCCGAGTTTGTCAAACTGGCGGCCCGTTTCCAATCCGAGATCTGGGTTCGCAAGCAGGAGCTGGAGGTGAACGGTAAGAGCATCATGGGCATGATGATGCTCGCGGCCGAATGCGGCTCCGAGATCACGATCCGCGCCAGCGGCGACGATGAGGCTGCAGCAGTGGGTGAGCTGGTCACGCTCGTGAACAACCGGTTCGGAGAGGAATAGCGCGTGTCGTCTTTGATCCGAGACGGAATCCCCGCCTCGCCGGGCATCGTGATCGGGCCCGCGTACGTGCTGCATTGGGAGCCGCCGCGGGCGCCGCACGTCACCGTCTCGCCCGCGCAGATCGACAGGGAAATCGAGCGCTTCGACGAGGCGCGTGAGTTCGCGAAGCTGCGGATCCGGGCCATCCAGCGCGACACCGCCGAGCGGCTCGGCCGCGTGGAAGCCCAGATCTTCGAGCCGCAGATCCTGATGCTCGATGATGTCGACCTGGTCAGCGGCACGATCACCTACATTCGCGACAATCATCTCTCGGCCGCACGCGCTTTCGAGCTGCGCATGCTCGAGCTGCAGTCGGAGTGGTCACGCTCCGGTCACCCGATGATCATGGATCGCTTGAACGATCTGCTCGACATCGAGGTGCGGGTGCTGCATCGTCTGCTCGACCTGCCGGACCCCGACTTCTCGCTGCGCGACGTCGGTGAGAAGGTGATCCTGGTCGCGCGCGACCTGACGCCGACCATCACGGTGCAGCTGGACAAGAAAGGCATCCTCGGGCTCGCGACCGATGCCGGCACGCGCACCTCCCATTCCGCGATCCTGGCCCGCTCCTCGAACATTACGTGCGTCGCCAGCCTGGGCGATCTCTCGACGCTGGTTCAAACCGGTGACGAGCTGATCCTCGATGGCCGCGAAGGACGCGTGATCGCGCGCCCGTCCGAGGCGGAGAAGCGGATGTACCGCGAGCGGGACATCAAGATGCGCGAATGGGAGCAGGAGCTGGTTCTGCTGGCGCACCTCGATCCGGTCACTCCGGACCATCAGCCGGTGCTGCTGCGCGCGAACATCGATCTCCCCGGCGAGGCGGAAAGCGCACGCGCCCACGGTGCCCACGGCGTCGGCTTGTACCGCACGGAATTCTTCGTGGTCGGCCGCAGCAGCATGCCCGAAGAGGAAGAGCAGTACCAGTGCTACAAGCAGGTTGCGCAGGTCTTCCCGCACGATGCGGTCTACATTCGCACCTTCGATCTGGGCGGCGACAAATTCCCGCTCTTCCTGCACATGCCGCCGGAAGAGAATCCTTTTCTCGGCTGGCGCGCGATTCGGGTCTGCCTGGATACGCCGGAGCTGTTCCGCGCCCAGCTGCGCGCACTGCTGCGCGCGACCGCGCATGGCGACGTCCGCATCATGCTGCCGCTCGTGAATGAGATCGATGAGATCCGCCGCACGCGGGTGATGCTGGAGGAGGAGGCGGTCAGGCTCGAACACGCCGGCATTCCATTCAACACGGGATACAAGCTCGGCGTGATGATCGAGACGCCCGGAGCGGCGCACATCGCAGGCAAGCTCGCGCGCTACGCGGACTTTTTCTCGATCGGCACCAACGACCTCGTTCAGTACACGCTCGCGGTGGATCGCGGCAACGCACGGCTGGCACCGCTGTACAACCCGTTCCACCCTGCGGTGGTCAAGTTGATCAATCACGTCACGATTGCGGGCCGGGAGGCCGGCCTCGAGGTCAGCGTATGCGGCGAGATGGCGGCCAATCCGCTGGCGGTGTTTCTGCTGATCGGTCTCGGCATCGGCGCGCTCAGCGTGGGTACGGCATCACTCCCTGAGATCAAGAAAGTCATTCGCAGCGTACCGGCGAGTGACGCGCGCGTTTCAGCGAGCGCGGCGCTGGACGCTGCGACACCGAATGAAGTCGTTGAAATCCTCACGCACGGCATCGCGAAGTGGATCGATCTCTCACTGTTTTCAGGGCGCTGGAACTTGTCCACCCCCGCTTGAGCCGCTAGGTTGGCGGTTCCTGTAATCGACTTCTCACGGGGCGCCTGTGAGCCGCTATCTTTTTACTTCCGAGTCGGTCACCGAAGGACATCCAGACAAGATCGCGGACCAGGTCAGTGACTCGATTCTCGATGCCATCCTGGCCCGCGATGCGACCAGCCGGGTCGCATGCGAGGTGATGGTCACCACCGGCCTCGCGCTGGTCGCCGGTGAGATCACAACATCGGAATACGTGGACATCCCCGGCATCGTGCGCGGCACCATTCGTTCGATCGGCTATACGGACTCCACCTACGGCATCGACGGTGAGACCTGCGCCGTGCTGGTCACCATCGGGCAGCAATCGCCCGACATCGCCCAGGGTGTGGATCCCGGCGGTGCCGGCGATCAGGGCATGATGTTCGGCTACGCCGTGAACGAAACGGCCCAGCTGATGCCCGCGCCGATCGAGCTGGCGCACAAGCTGACCAATCGTCTGGCCGAGCTGCGCAAGAGCGGTGACCTGCCGTGGCTGCGTCCCGATGGCAAGGCGCAAGTCACGGTCGAATACGAGAACGGTCGGCCCGTCCGCGTCAGCACGGTCGTGGTCAGTACCCAGCACGCGCCCGACGTCGGCATTGAAGAAGTGCGTCGCACGGTGGTGCAGCGGGTCATCGTGCCGGCGCTGCCGGCGGAGCTTTTTGATGTGAAGAGCTGTACGATTCATGTGAATCCGACCGGCCGGTTCGTGGTCGGTGGCCCGCACGGCGATGCCGGATTGACCGGTCGCAAGATCATTGTCGACACGTACGGCGGCGCCGGCCGTCACGGCGGCGGCGCATTCAGCGGCAAGGATCCCTCGAAGGTCGACCGATCGGGCGCGTATGGCGCGCGCTGGGCGGCCAAGAACGTGGTCGCCGCCGAGCTGGCTGACCGCTGCGAGATCAGCCTCGCCTACGCGATCGGCGTGGCGGAGCCGGTCGCGATCCATGTCGAGACGTTCGGCACCGCGCGCGTGCCCGACGACGTCATTGAACGCGCGCTCCGCGATGTTTTCGATTTCCGGCCACGCGCGATCATCGATGCGCTCGGCCTCCGGAATCCGGTCTATCGACCGACCGCGGCCTACGGCCATTTCGGCCGCACGCCTTACAGCGGCCGCGTCGACGGCCGCGCCGTCCGATTCTTTGCCTGGGAGCAAACCGACAAGGTGGGCGAGCTCCGTACTGCAGCACGGGTGTAAGATGATTGAAGTAAAGGTTCAGAGCCTGGGATTGGATCGCACATCCAACACTCCCGTCGTCATCCTCCAGGAGAAGGATGGCAGCCGCGTGCTGCCGATCTGGATCGGTCCGGGCGAAGCGAGCGCGATCGCGATGGAGCTGGCGGGCATGAAATTTTCGCGGCCGCTCACGCACGACCTGTTCGCGTCCCTGATTCGCGGATTCGGCGGCACGCTGCTGCGTGTGACGATCACCAAGGTGATCGAGAACACGTATTACGCCGAATTGATTATTCAGCGAGCGGGCGAGATGATTACGATCGACGCGCGGCCGTCCGACTCGATTGCGATCGCGTTGCGCATGGAAGCCAGCATCTTCACCACCGAAGATCTGCTCGATAACACCTCGATCGAAATCGCGGACGCGAGCGCGACACCCGAAGACTTCATCGGCGAGCCCGGCGAGGCCGAACAGCCGCCCGGAGGTCTGTCCCCCGAAGAGCTGCGCGAGTATCTGCGGCGCATGAATCCGGAAGATTTCGGGCGGTTCAATCCATGAAGAAGCTCGTGCTGCTGGTCACGTTCCTCTGGCCGGCCGCGCTTCAGGCTCAGCAGCACATCAGTGGTCGCGTCATCGACGCGCAGAGCAGGCCGGTCACCAGGATCGAGGTGCTCCTGCATGCCGTCACGGAGACGACGGGCACCGACGTCGACACCGATACGACGGACGCGAAGGGCGTTTTCCGGGTCGACGCGGCGGCGGCCAATCCCAACGCCGTCTATTTCGTGGCTGTGCGCTATAACGGCGAGCTGTTCATGGGCGACCTTTTGCGGCCGCCGTTTCCAGCGGACCAGGAGTATGTGGTTCAGGTCGGCGTCGATCCGGTGGACATGCGTCCGCAGGTGGCCATGCCGCCGCCGGTTCCGTCCCGGACGCGGACCGAACGCGTGGCAGGTGTCGTCGTCATCCTTGCGGCCGCCGCCATCATCGGCGCGCTCATCTGGATCGGTCTGCGCCGCCGTCCGCTCGCGCGGCGCCGCTGGCTGGTCGAGCTGGCGCGGCTGGAGGAAGAGCTTGCGGCAGGCGCGCATGCGAACGGTGCGCTCGAGCGGCGGCGAGCCGAGCTGCGCGAGCGACTCCTCTCGACGAAGAGCGGATGAGATGTCTCTCGTCAGCAGCGACGCCGTCATCCTGCAGACGTTCAAGTACAGCGACACGAGCAAGATCCTCCGTCTCATAACCCGCACGCACGGCCTCCAGTCCGTGATTGCGAAGGGTGCGCTGCGGCCGAAAGGCCAGTTCGGCGGCGTGCTCGAGCCGTTCGTCGAAGGCAGCGCGAGCTTTCATGCAAAACCGAACCGGGACCTGCACACGCTCACCGGTTTCGAGCTGGTACGCAGCCGGCAGCGGCTCGGGGACGACCTGGTTCGCTTCGGCGGTGCCTCGCTGATCGCCGAACTGGTGCTGCGTTCCGGGGTGGAGGCCGCCGATTCCGAGCTCTTCGATGCCGTGCGGGACGCGCTCGACCGCATCCAGGATGCGCCGCGCGAGCGGGTGGAAGCCGTCGTGCTCGGCGAGACGTGGGCACTCATCGCGCAGCTCGGCTTCGCGCCCGCGCTGGCTGCCTGCATCGAATGCGGACGACCGCTCGCGGAGACCGAAGACGCGAGCTTCGACTATGCGGCCGGCGGCGTGCGCTGCGAGAACTGCGCGGCCGGCCTGCCGGGCCGAACGCTGCCCGCGCACGCGCGCGCCGCGCTCATGCAGCTGATCAAGGGTGAGCAGGTGCCGCTCGAGCGCACCGCCGCGCATTGGCGCCTGCTCGCGCGCTTCCTGGCGCATCACGTGCTCGACGGCGGCAATCTCAATTCGCTCGCGTTTCTCGCGGAAACGCTAGAGGCACCCGAATGAACCGCCTGATCCTCGGCACCGCCGGACATATCGACCACGGCAAAACCGCACTGGTGCGCGCGCTGACCGGCATCGACACCGATCGACTGCCGGAGGAGAAGCAGCGCGGCATAACCATCGACCTCGGCTTTGCCAACCTGCAGCTCGGTGACCTGCGGTTCGGTGTGGTGGATGTGCCCGGGCATGAAGCCTTCATCCGCAACATGCTCGCGGGCGCGACCGGCATGGACGCGGTGCTGCTGGTGGTCGCCGCGGATGAAGGCGTCATGCCACAGACGCGCGAGCATCTCGCGATTCTCGATCTGCTGGACGTTCGCTCCGCTGTGGTCGCAATCACGAAGAGCGATCTGGTGGAGGGGGAGTGGCTGCAGCTGGTCGTCGACGACGTGACTCAAACCCTCCGTCCCACCTCGCTCCGCGATGCGCCGGTCGTGCCCGTGTCCGCCCGCAGCGGTGATGGCCTGGACGCATTGCGCGCAGGCATCGTGCAGCAGGCGCTGCGGCAGGCGGGGCGCCGCAACGACGACATCTTCCGCCTTCCCATCGATCGGATCTTCACACTCCATGGCACGGGTACGGTCGTGACCGGCACGGTCTGGGGCGGCTCGGTTACAGTCGACCAGGTGATCGCCGTGCGCCCGGCTGGAATTCAGGCGCGCGTGCGCGGCATCCAGGTTCACGGCGAGAGCGTCTCGCAGGCGAATGCCGGCGAGCGCGCCGCCCTGGCGTTGAGGGGCGTCGAAAAGAGCGCGCTCTCGCGTGGAGATGTGGTGGTGGGCAATGGCTGGGTCGAGGCGCGCATGTTCACGGTAGCGGCGCGCATGATCCAGGACACGGACTGGACCCTCACGACTCGTCAGCGCGTGCACGCGCACGTCGGCACGGCCGAAGTGCTGGCACGCGTGGTCCTGCTCGACGCCGTGGAGCTGGCCGCCGGCGCGTCCGGCTGGATCCAGCTGCGGCTCGAGCAGCCGGTGATCGCGCGCGCGGGCGACCGCGTCGTGCTGCGCTCCTATTCTCCGGTCACGACCATCGGTGGCGGTGTCATCGCCGAAATCGCCGGCACGAAGCAGTCGCGCATGGCGCCTGAACTGGCTGGTCTGCTCGTGCAGATTGTCGCGGGCGCGCCCGCCACGTCGGTGGCGGCTGTGCTGGCCCGCCGCGGCGCACAGGGATCGAGCCCGCAGGAGCTGGCGCTGCTGACGCCGCATGGGCCACCGGAGATAAGTCGCGCGCTCGGTGAGCTGGCGGACGACGTCGTCCGAATCGGTCACCGCGTGTTCGGCCGCGGCGTCGTCGAAGCCAGTATCCGGCGTGTGCTGGAGCAGCTGGATCGCATGCACCAAGAGCAGCCACTGCGCCCCGCTCTGGAGCGCGCCGAGCTGCGTGCCGCTTGCGGGGGCGGGGAAGCGAGCCTGCTCGAATTCGCGATCGCTGCGGCTGCAGAACGCGGTGAGCTGGTGGTCTCGGGCAGCACGCTCAAGCGGGCGGGTTTTCAGCCCCGGCTGAATGAGCGGACGCGTGCGTTGCGCGCCGCGGTTCTGGCAGCCCTGAGCGACGGCGCATTGGCCGCGCCAACCGTGTCCGAGCTGGAGGCGCGGCTCGGCGAAAGCCAGCTGATCAGACCGCTGCTTCGGCTGCTGGACGCGGAGGGAGTGGTCCGGGCGGTCGCGCCGGAGCTGTACATCGAAACGCGTGCGCTGGCCGAGGCGGAGGATCGGACAAGGCGGCTTTTGGGCGGGTCGATGGGGCTGAGCGCCGCCGAATTCCGGGCCAGTCTGCCGCTCAGCCGGAAGCATCTTATTCCCTTGCTGGAGTATTTCGACCGCACGGGCGTGACCATCCGGCAAGGGGACCTGCGGGCGGTCCAGACGGCTTCAGAGGCCGATTTACCTGGAGCCACTTAGGCCAGTGTTACCAAAAGGCTTGACTCGCCTTGGCACAGGTTCTATGATGGGCCTACCGGAGGACGTATTGGGTAGTCACACCGTTAACCTTTGAGCCCGGACGGGCAGCGGAGGACAATCGCAACTTTAGCTACGGCACAGCCTTAATCTGTGCGGAGGTGACGATGAGACGCGTCTTTGGCGTCTGTGTCGTCCTCCTTCTCGCGCTAGGACTCTTCCCCGGATCACTGTTCGGACAGAGGAGTCCGAACCGCGACCGCGGATCACAGCTGAGCCAGAACTATCCGAACCCGTTCAACCCGGAAACGACCATTCCGTTTGTGGTCCTGCCGGAAGACGTAGAGAACGGGCCGGCGAGAGTATCACTGCGGATCTTCAACGTGCTGCAACAGCTCGTGGCAGTTCCGACAGCAGAGAACCACCCCCATGGCAATGCCGTGAAGGTGGAAAATCTCGAGTACGACTCGCCCGGCAGCAAAACGGCGTTCTGGGACGGTACCGACCGCAACGGTCGCAAGGTAGCGTCAGGGATATACTACTTTCAGCTGATCGTGAATGGAGAGCGACGCGGAGTCAAGAAGATGGTCGTGACCAAGTAGTTGTAGCGATCACCTTTTCGTACGAAGCATCAGGAGACGCCGGAATCCAAGTGGTTCCGGCGTCTTTTTTCGGTTAAATTTGATGGCTATGAGCTTCACGAATCTCTACACCCAACTGACCAGCGGGCACGTGCCGCTGTATCTGGCGCCGCAGGCCGGGGTCTCGGAGTCCCCGTTCCGCCGGCTGTGCCGCGGCTTTGGTGCGGACGTCGTCGTGAGTGAATTCGTGAGCGCGGAAGGGCTGCGCCGCGGCAGCGACCGGACCTGGGAGTATTTGCGCTTCGACGAGGCGGAGCGGCCGATCGGCGTCCAGATCTTCGGCGGCGGCCCGGCCGCGATGGCGGAAGCCGGGCGTCTGGTGGAAGACGTGTACCGTCCGGATTTTCTCGACATCAACTTCGGCTGCCCCGTCAAGAAGGTGGTCTCGAAGAACGGCGGCTCCGGCTGTCTGAAGGATCTGGATCTGGTCGACTCGATCATCCGCGCGGTGAGCGCGGCCATTTCTATCCCGACCACCGTCAAGATCCGCAGCGGCTACACGGACGAGCAGCGGAATCCGGTCGAAATCGCGCTGCGCTGTCAGGATGCCGGTGCCCGGGTGCTGACGCTGCATGCGCGCAGCCGCACGCAGATGTATTCCGGCCAGGCCGACTGGGATGAGATCGCGGCGGTGGTCGACGCGCTCGAGATCCCGGTGATCGGTAACGGCGATGTGTGGAGCGGCGCAGATGCGCGGCGCATGCGCGATCACACCGGCTGCGCGGGCATCATGATCGCGCGCGGCGCGCACGGCCGGCCGTGGATTTTCCGCGAAGCGCGCGCCGCGCTGAACGGCGAGCCGATTCCGGCCGAGCCGGCGGTTGCGGAGCGCTTTGCGATCGTGCTGGAGCATGCGCGCAACTCGGTTGAATTCGGCGGTGACGAAGCCCGCGCCATGATCGAGTTCCGGAAGCATCTCGGCTGGTACACGAAGGGCCTGCCGGACGGCAAGAAGCTGCGCGAGGAGCTGTTCCGCGTGCGCACGCTCGAGGAGGCGCAGGTCCTGCTCGAGGCGTACGCCGGGCGCATGCTGGTGGCGGCCTGATGCTGCCGGAACAGGTGCTGCGCGTTCTGAAGGCAGTCGCGGCGGGCACGGAATCGCCAGCTGCGGCGCTCCGGCAGCTCGCATGGCCGCCGGTCGAGTCGGTTGCGGGCGCGAGTGCGGACCAGGTCATCGCGCGCGTGGATCATCACCGCGCGCTCCGTCTCGGCTTTCCCGAAGTCGTGTTCTGCGAAGGCAAGACGACCGAGCAGGTGGTCGCGATCTGCACGCGGCTCGCTGCCGCGAACAATGGATTTCTCGCCACGCGCGCGAATGCCGGCCAGCGCGCCGCGTTGAGTGAAGTCTTTCCCGCCGCCGAGGTCAACGATCTGGCGCGCACGGTCTGCCTGCCGCTGGCGCAATCACCGTCACTCTCGGGAACCATCCTGATCGCGACCGGCGGTACCGCGGACATTCCGGTGGCCGAGGAAGCGTCGGTCACCGCGCGCGCACTCGGAAATCCGGTGGAGCAGCTGTACGACGTCGGCGTGGCCGGCATCCACCGCCTGCTCTCGCAAACGGAGCCGCTCGCACGCGCTTCGGTCATCATCGTCGTGGCAGGCATGGAGGGCGCGCTCGCATCCGTAATGGGCGGGCTGGTCGCGGTGCCGGTGATCGCGGTGCCGACCAGCGTGGGCTACGGCGCATCGTTCGGCGGCGTGGCGGCGCTGCTTGCGATGCTGAACAGCTGCGCGAGTGGCGTCACGGTCGTGAATATCGACAACGGCTTCGGTGCGGCCTGTGCCGCGAATCGCATCAACCGGCTTCTGTCGGGATCGGGAACGGCATGGGGATCGGGATCGGGCTCCTGATTCTGGTCTTTGGTGTCGGCCTCGGCTGGATGCTGAGAGCCGCGCGTTCCCATTCCGCCGTTCCCGATCCCAATACCGTTCCCGCTCCCGATCGCGCTCCAGATCCCGGATTTCTGCGCAAAGCGCTCGAGTGGTGTCTCGCGATGGCAGGCGCGAGCCGGGTTGTGCTCTGGCGCATCGACGCCGATGCAGGGCTGGTGCGCGCGCAAGCGGTCGCAGGCGGAGCCGCGCCCGGTGCGCATGTCGTGCACGGCAGCCCGATCACCTGGATTGCGCGCGAGCGCGTGTCGGCGCGCCTCGAGCCGCCGCCGGTGTGGGCCGCCAGCTGTCGCGTGATCGGCGTGCCGGTGATGGAGGAGACGCCGGCGCACGCGCTCACGTTCGAGCTGGATGACGACGTGGACGTCACGCCGACTCAGTTCGACGCGCTCGGCATTCACGTCGGCGCGTTGCTGGGCGTGCTGCACGATCATGACATTCTGGCCGCGTACCAGGCTCGCACCGAGTACCTGCTGGAAGCGCTGCGCTCGCTGCCGGATGCGTCGAGCGCGGACGCACTCGAGGCGTTTCTGATCGAGGCCGCCTGCCGCATCACGGGTGGCAGTGGCGCGGCGGTCACCGTCTGGCACGACGACGCGGACGCGAGCAGTCTGACGGCGCTCGCCGCGCGCGGACGCTGCTCGATTGTACGCGGCGGCGCGGCGCTGCGGTCGCTCGCAATCGTGGCGGCGAAGGAGCGCTATGCGCCTTTTCCGGAGTCCGCGGTAGCGGTGCCACTCATCACGGCGGGTGAGGTGGTGGGTGTTCTGACCGCGTGGAGCAACACGCGCATCGCGGAGACCGCGGTCACGGCGCTGGAGACCATCGCGCCGTACGCGGCGGTGCAGCTGCTGCACGCCCACGAGCTGGGTGCGCTGCGCACGCTCGCGGAGCACGACGCGCTGACCGGCCTGCACAATCGGCGCGCGTTCGACCGGCATCTCGAGGCCGAGCAGGCGCGCTTCGAGCGCTACCGCCGCCCGTTCGCGCTCATCATGCTCGACATCGATCACTTCAAGAAGATCAACGACACGTACGGCCACGAGGCCGGCGATGAGGTGCTGCGCGGCGTCGGCCGGCGGGTCGCTGCGTCGCTGCGCGACGTCGACGTGGCCGCGCGCTACGGCGGTGAGGAGTTCGCGCTGCTGCTGCCGGAAACCGACACGGCGCGCGCGGTCGAGATTGCCGGGCGTATTCGTGCCTCCATCGAGAAGCTGGAGCTCCGCTGGCGCGGTGTCGCCATTCCGGTGACAGGATCGCTGGGAGTCGCGGCGATTCCGGAGCGCGGCCGAAGCCCTGGCGACGTCATGAGGGATGCGGATCAGCTGCTGTACCGGGCCAAACGAGAGGGTCGCAACCGGGTGGCGTACTGAAAATGGGCACGCCCGCGAGTCGCTCGCATGGAGTACGGCCTAGGAAAAACCCTCTGGTTCCGCTATATTTGACGTTGCAGGGGCCGACCTGGATTCGACGTGTTTAGTGAAGTCGGGGCTGCGTGCCGAGGTGTCCGTTACCTCGTTAATCCGCGGAACTATTCACAACTGCCAATAATCAACTGGCACTGGCTGCGTAATTAATCTTACGCACCTGTTTCACGGTGGACCGGGCCCGAGGCCCGCCGTGAGACATCGCTAAATCGGGCTGGTCCGTGCGTGCTGCTCCGGCGCTCACGGATGAGACATACCGGAGCTGGCTTGTCCGAGGCCGTCTGCCGGCCGACGGGTAAGCGAGGAAAACCGAACGGCAGAATACGCACGTAGAGGCACTGAAGGATCTACTCGCGGACGCGGGTTCAACTCCCGCCGGCTCCACTTTAAAACCCGAGACATTCGTCTCGGGTTTTTTTGTGGTGTGCCCAGCATGGATGGTCGAAAGGGTCAAGGAGCAGAGCGGCGGAACCTGTCAAGCCTCGTGAGACGGTCAGCGATCGCGAATTAGTGAGCAACCTCCTTCTCGACCGGACGATTAATCCACACGGCGGTTGGCAGTGACGGCGGTTTGGGCGCGCCGTTGATGAAGCGCTGCGGGTTCGCCAGAT
>JBQTJO010000194.1:0-10077 GCA_052387015.1 Gemmatimonadota bacterium | reverse complement strand
GCCGAGGCAGTTCGGAATGCCTAAGAGCGATTAGACTCCGGTTTTCATCGCTCTCATCGCTCTCATCGCTCTCATCGCTCTCATCGCTCTCATCGCTCCAATCGCTCTCATCGCTCTCATCGCTCTAATCGCTCTAATCGCTCTAATCGCTCTAATCGCTCTAATCGCTCTAATCGCTCCTATCGCTCTAATCGCTCGCCGCTACTGCTGGTTCATCCTCATGCATCGGGCTTTCGCCGAGGCCGTGGTGCGCGAGCCAGCGCTCCGCCTCCAGCGCGGCCATACAGCCGGTGCCGGCGGCGGTGATCGCCTGCCGGTAATGATCGTCCATCACATCGCCGGCCGCGAACACGCCCGCCACGCTCGTTGCGGTGCGCCACGGCTGAACCTGGATGTAGCCGTTTGGCTTCAGCGCCAGCTGCCCCTGCAGGAACTCGGTATTCGGCGTGTGACCGATGGCGACGAACATGCCGCCGACTTCGACGTCGCTGATCTCGCCGCTGGCCGTGTCCTCCAGCCGCAGTCCGCGAATCTCGTTCAGCCCGAGCACTTCGACGACCTTCCTGTTCCAGAGCACGCGAATCTTTGGATGTGCCAGCACGCGCTCGGCCATGACTTTGGAAGCGCGGAACGAATCGCGGCGATGCACGACCAGCACTTCGCGCGCGAACTTGGTCGTATACAATGCTTCTTCCATCGCGCTGTCGCCGCCGCCCACGACCGCAAGCACCTGGTTCCGGTAAATTGGCAGCGCGGCGTCGCATACCGCGCACGCCGACACGCCCCCGCCGGTCTGCGCGAGACGCTCTTCGTTGGGCACGTTCAGCCACTTCGCGTTCGCGCCCGTCGCTACCACCACGGTCAGTGCTTCGACCGGAGCGCTGTAATTCGGCGTCAGCACGAACGGGTGCTTCGAAAAATCGACGCTCGCGATGTTCTCCGACAGCACGCGCGCGCCGAACCGGATCGCCTGCTCCTTCATCCGCTCGACCAGCTCCGGTCCGGTGACGCTCTCCGGGAAGCCGGGATAATTCTCGACGTCCGTCGTGGTCATGAGCTGACCGCCCGGCAGCATCGTGCGCGTCGGCTCGCCTTCGAAAATGAGCGGGCTCAGATTTGCGCGCGCGGCGTATACGGCAGCCGTCCAGCCCGCCGGGCCGGAACCGATGATGACGATATTTTCGCGATTCATATTTCAAACCTATTACACTCCAAAACGCGCAGCAAAGCTGGCGGTTCCCCGGCTTCCGCCTTAAATATCGGCATGCCGCCGACGATCGAAGTCCGGGCCGAGCGCCTGCTCACTGCACTGGCGGGTGTGGTGTCCGCGCGCGCCGTTGCGGATGAGCTCGGCCGCCTCTGCGAAATTCACATCCTGGCCAGTCCCGATCTGCACCCGAAACAGATCGTGCGCAATGTCGAGTCCGCGCTGAGCGCCGGCCTCGGCGTCATCGTCGATCGCCGCATCGTGAGCGTCGCGCAGCTGCGGCCGAGCGCCGCGGCCAGCTACGTCACGCAACAGAAGAAGACCGCACGCGTCGCCGCTCGCGCAGCCGCCCGCCAGGACGACCGCGCCGTCTACCTGCGCTACGAGCTGACAGCCGCTTCATCGCTCGGAACCTCCTGCCAGGTCACGCTGCGCAGAGGCGAGGATCACATCCAGGGCCTCGCATCGGGTGTGAACACGCCACAGGGCCGCGCCGAAATCGCCGCACGGGCCGTGTTCGATGCGCTGCAGCAGGGCGGCGAGGGCCTGGGCCTGGAAGGCACCGTCGTCGTTCAGGCGCAAGGCAAATCGTACGTGCTCGTCTCCGCGCGAGCCGTGAGCGGCCGCACCGCCCGCATTCTCACCGGCGTCGCCGCTGTCCAGCGCTCACCCGAAGAAGCCGCCATTCTGGCGGCGCTCCAGGCAACAAACCGCCTCGCGCCCCTTTGAGCGACGTCCCCGACGACGCTGGCCAGCTCACCGGCCGATTCCTGCTCCTCTCCGGGCTCCAGCTCGAGCGCGGCGGGCGTGAGATCCATTGCCGCGTTCAGCTCTCGCGCGGCTCGAAGAGCTATCATGGTGAAGCCCGCGAGATGGACACGCCGAGCGGCCGCGCGCGTGCCGCCGCTCGCGCCACGCTCGCCGCCGCCGAACAGGCGGTGAACGGCACCAGCCTCGGTCTCGAAGGCATCTCGCTCATCGAGATTTTCTCCCGCAGCTACGTGGTGGCCTCGATCGAGGCCGCCCACAACCGCGAATTCGTGCTGCTCGCCGGCCTCGTCACGCTCGAGCCCACTCGTGCCATCGAAGACACCGCCGTTCTCGCTACCCTGCGCGCGATCGATCGCTGGATCGCCACTCACTGAACTGCGCTACGGGAATGCGCTACGGAGAGGCGCTACGAAGAGGCGCTACGGGACTGCGCTACGGAGAAGGCGCTACGGAGAGGCGCTACGGAGAGGCGGAAAGGCGCTACGGAGAGGCGCTACGGTGAGGCGCTACGGTGAGGCGCTACGGTGAGGCGCTACGAGAAGGCGCAGCCCCGTAGCGCAGTCCCGTAGCGTAGTCCGGTAGCGCGCAGTCCCGTAGCGCAGTCCCGTAGCGCAGCCCCGTAGCGCAGCCCCGTAGCGCCGTTCCGTAGCGCCGTTCCGTAGCGCAGTTCCGTAGCGCAGTTCCGTAGCGCAGTCCCGTAGCGCAGTCCCGTAGCGCAGTTCCGTAGCGCAGTTCCGTAGCGCAGTTCCGTAGCGCAGTCAAGGAACCAGCGCGCCCGCCATCGCGCCGCACGCCTTCGCACAGCGCCGGCACGTCTCCGCGCAGATGCGGCAGTGCTCCATCTTCGACGCGTGCCGGTCGCACTCGTCCGCGCAGGCGATGCAGGCCTGCATGCAGGCATCGAGCTGGAGATGAAGCGTGTTCGCGTCGCGATGGCCGGTGCGCACCAGCAGCTTGCCGGTGACATCGCAGATGTCGGCGCAGTCGAGGTTCAGGCGAATGCAGTGGATGAGGCCCTTGACCTCGGCTTCCTCCAGGCAGGCATCGGCGCAGATCGAGCAGATCTCGGCGCAGTCGAAGCACGCTTCAATGCAGGCGATCGCCGCCTCGCCATTTTCGCCGGCCGGACGCGGGTGCGCCTCCAGCATGTTCTCGAGTCGGCTCATTTGCTGCCTCCTTCCGCTCGGGTGATGCCGCCGGGTGGATGCAGGAATGAAGCCGGACCTGGGGACACAAAAGCCGATCAGAGCGATAGGAGGGATTGGAGCGATGGGAGCGATGAGAGCGATGGGAGCGATGGGAGCGATAGGAGCGATAGGAGCGATAGGAGCGAAAACAGCGGCACTCATCGGGGCGCTCTCATCGCTCTCATCGCTCTCATCGCAGCGGCGGGCTCGCCGGCTGGGCATTGAGCGCGCGATGGGATAGAATCAGAGGGCGGCCGGCTCCCCGGGGCGGTCAGGGATCATCTGCGGGGCCGGCGCGGTAGGAACCACTCTCGCCCCCAACATCGCATGGAGCAGTCATGACCACGGTTCTGTTCGTCGAGGATCAGCTCGAGCTGCGCGCCATTCACTCCGCATACCTGCAGTCACACGGCTACCGCGTGCTCACCGCGGCGGACGGCGAGACCGGCATCGAGCTGGCACGAACCGAGCGGCCGGACATCATCGTGCTCGACCATGCGCTGCCGCACTGCACCGGTGTGGAGGTCGCAACCGCGGTGCGCACCGACCCGGCCATGGCCGGGATTCCGATTGTCATGATGACGGCGATGCCGTACGGTGCCGTCGGTCAGAAGGCGCGCGCGGCGGGTTGTGTCGGATTTCTTGCCAAGCCGTGCACGCCGAGTCGGCTGCTGCAGGAGGTGCGGCGCTTTACCTGATGCGGGCGCGGGCGCGGTCGGGGGCGTGGGCGCGGGAAACAGCTCGGGCGCGGTTCGCGGGCGCGGATCGCGCGCCGCGGCCCTCGACCTTCGACCCTCGACCCGCGTAGTTCCCCGCGTCCTCGCCCACGACCGCGCCCGCGCCCCCTTAGAGCGTGGCTACCGCAACCGCATGACACACACTGCCGCCCAGCACGAAGAGGTGCCACACGCCGTGCGCGTACGGCCGGCGTGACAGGTAGAAGAGTGTGCCCAGCGTGTAGGTAATGCCGCCGGCGACCAGCCAGCTCAGTGTGACCGGCTCCAGCGCTCGCACCAGCGGCACGATCGCGATCAGCACCAGCCAGCCCATGGCCACGTAAATGGCGGTCGACATGCGCTTGAAGCGGCCGGTGAAGAACAGCTTGAAGACGACGCCGGCCAGCGCGAGTCCCCAGATTACGCCGAACAGGCTCCACCCCCACGCGCCGCGCATGCCCGCCAGAGTGAACGGCGTGTAGGTGCCCGCGATCAGCAGATAAATCGCCGCATGATCGAACACCTTCAGACGACGACGCGCGCTGTCACCGCCTGCCGCGTGGTAGAGCGTCGACGCGCTGTACAGCACGAGCAGCGTGGCCACGAATACCGAGACGCCGACGATCAGGCGCGCGCCGCCCTGCAGCGCGGCCATGACGATCAGCAGGGCGCCGCCCGCAGCGCTCGCCGCGATGCCCGCGGCATGCGTGGTCGTATTGATGAGCTCTTCGCGATTTACTCGCCGTTCCGTAGCGCCTCTCAGTCGCGCCTCCCCGTAGCGCCTCCCCGTAGCGCCGTCCCGTCGCGCCTTCCCGGCCCGCTGGTCAGGTAATCGACCGCGAGATGCGTGATCGCGCGCAAGCCGAGCGGCAGGACGGACTCATCCACGAAAAACAGCGGCGAGTGGTTGGACGCCGCGGCCCTCATGTCCGAGTTCGCGGGCGTGCCGCCCAGAATGAAGTAGAAGCCGGGCACTTCCTTCGCGAAGAACGAGAAGTCCTCCGCTCCGAGCTGCGGCAGGCCGACTCGCGCATTGCCCGGACCGGCCACCCGCTCGAGCGTGGTCGCGGCCCATGCGGTCAGCTGCGGGTCGTTGATCGTCACATCGTAGCCCTTGATCACTGTCAGCGTCGCGCGCGCGCCGGTGGACGCCGCAATGTGCTCGACTGTGTTGCGCACACGCTCGTGAATTTCCGTGCGCATCGGCGGATCGAGCGCGCGCACCGTGCCGACCAGCAGCACACTGTCCGGGATGATGTTGTTGCGCACGCCCCCCTGGATCATGCCAATGCTCACGATTGCCGGCGCCTTTGTAATGTTCAGCTGCCGGCTGACGATGGTCTGCAGTCCGAGCACGATCTGCGACGCCGCCACGATCGGATCCACGCCCTGCCACGGCTTCGCGCCGTGCGTCTGCTTGCCCGTCACCGTGATGCGGATCTGATCCGCGCTCGCCCACTGTCCGCCCGGCCGATACTCGATCGTGCCCGCCGGCACACCCGCGAGCGTGTGAAAGCCGAACGCGACAGCCGGCCGCGGGTTCATGAACGCGCCGTCCTTCAGCATCAGCTCGGCGCCGCCAATCTCGCCGCCCGGCGTGCCCTCTTCGGCCGGCTGAAAGATGAACTTGACCGTGCCCGGCAGCTGCGCGCGCATGCCGGCCAGCACTTCGGCCGCGCCCATCAGCATCGCGACATGCGTATCGTGCCCGCACGCGTGCATGACGCCGACTTCCTGGCCATTGTACTGCGCGCGCACCTTCGATGCGAACGGCAGCCCCGTCTGCTCCGTCACCGGCAGCGCATCCATGTCGGCTCGCAACGCGACCACCGGACCCGGCCGGCCGCCCTTAAGCACGCCGACCACGCCCGTCTGGCCCACGCCCGTCCGCACGGCCATGCCGAGCGCGCGCAGATGATCCGCCACCAGCTTCGCGGTGCGGATCTCGCTCAGTCCAAGCTCGGGGTGCTCGTGAATGTCACGCCGCCAGGCGATGACCTGGTCGGTGATGGCCGCGGCGCGCCGGTCGATTTCAGCGCCGAGCTGCTGGGCGGCCGCGGGACTCGCAGTCGCCGCGATGAGGAGCAGAAGCACCGTGATTTTTTTCATGGCCCCATCATTGACTGCGGCCACCGCTCCGCGCAACTGTTCAATCAACGCGCTACCAGGAGGTTTTTATGCGACGCCGTCTCCTGCTGCTCCTCGTCCTGTTCCTGACCCCGACTTCCCTGTTCGCACAGATCCGCATCAGCGGCCGCATCACCGATCAAGGCAACATGCCGATCGCGGGTGTACGCGTCTCCGAGAAGGGAACGCTCAACAGCACGCTCACGGATGGCCTCGGCCGCTACGAGCTGCGGGTCGCGAGCGACGCCGTCCTCACCTTCGCACGACCCGGCTTCCGCGAGGAAGAGCGCGCGACCAATGCGGCGAGCGTGAAGGCCGCGGGCGATGCGACGCTCGACGTCGAGCTCGTCACCGGCTACACCGTAGCCGCGCTGGAAGTGGTCGGCACCCGCCGGCTCGACCGCTCCGCGACCAACACGCCGGTTGCCGTCGACATCGTCGACCTCGCGGCAGTCACTCAGCAGTCGGGTCAGCTGGATCTGAATCAGCTGCTGCAATACGTGGCGCCTTCGTTCAATGCCAATCGTCAGTCCGGCGCGGACGGCGCGGACCACATCGATCCCGCGAGTCTGCGCGGTCTCGGTCCGGACCAGACGCTGGTTCTCATCAACGGCAAGCGCCGCCACCAGTCATCGCTGATCAACATTTTCGGGTCGCGCGGCCGCGGCAACACCGGCACCGACCTGAACGCGATTCCAGTGGCCGCCATCGATCACATCGAGATCCTGCGCGACGGCGCGAGCGCGCAGTACGGCTCGGATGCGATCGCGGGTGTCATCAACATCGTGCTCAAGTCCTCGGTCGGCGCGTTCACCGGCGATCTGGCGACCGGCACCCACAACGCGGAAGCGCCTTCGGATTACGCCGTGGTCAGCAGCGGCACGGACGGCGCGGAGCTGCGCGCGGGCGCGAACTACGGCGTGCGCGTGGGCGAGCAGGGTTTCCTCAATCTGACCGGCGAGCTGCTCTCCAGGGGTCGCACCAACCGCCCGGCCGATCCCGCTCAGTTCGACATCTACCGCCGCCAGTTCGGCGACGCCGAGCTCATCAACGGCGGCTTTTTCCTGAACTCGCTGGTGCCGATCTCCGGCACGGCGGCGTTCTACGCGTTCGGCGGCGCCAACTTCCGCGACACCGATGCATACGCCTGGACGCGCGCGCCGGATGACGAGCGCAACGTGCCGGCGATCTACCCGAACGGCTTCGATCCGCACATCACTTCGACCATTCGCGATCTCTCGCTCTCGGCGGGCGTACGCGCGAAGCTCGGCGAGTTCGACCTCGACATCAATTCGACGGCCGGCTCGAACCGCTTCCACTACAACGTGGAAGGCACGCTGAACACGTCGCTCGGCGCGCAGTCGCCGCGCGCGTTCGACGCCGGCGGCTTCAGTCTGTTCCAGAGCACCACCGGCAGTCATCTCAAGCGGCTGCTGGCGGACGTGGGCGGAGGGCTGAACGTCGCGCTCGGCTCGGAGCTGCGGTACGAGAAGTACAGCATCTTCGCGGGCGAGGAAGGCTCGTGGCAGAATTATGGCGGCGGCGGTCCCGGCGGCGCGCAGGGCTTCCCCGGCTTCCAGCCACGTGACGAGACCGATGAAAGCCGCACCAACATCGGCGGCTACGCCGACCTGGAGCTGGATGCCAGCGATCGGCTCACGCTCAGTGTGGCCGCGCGCGGCGAGCATTACAGCGATTTCGGCAACACGGTGACCGGCAAGTTCGCTGCCCGTCTCGGCGTGAGTGACGCCCTCTCGTTGCGCGGGTCGGTCAGCACGGGATTTCGCGCGCCGTCGCTCGCGCAGGTCTATTTCAGCAGCACGTTCACGGACGTCGTGTCCGGCGATTTCGTGGACAAGGTCATCGCGCCCAACAACAGCTCGATCACGCGCGCGCTCGGCATCCCCGAGCTGACGGAGGAGAAGTCGGTGAGTGCGGGACTCGGCCTGACCGCGCGCATTGGCGAGCTGACCGCCACGATCGACGGCTACATCGTGAACATCGATGACCGCATCGTGCTGACCGGCGCGTTCGAGGACACCGATTCCGACATTGGCGCGGACCTGCAGCGACTCGGGGTCTCGGCCGCGCAGTTCTTCACCAACGCGCTGGATACCGAGACGCGCGGCCTCGATGTGGTGCTGTCGCACCAGTTCTATGCCGGCGAGCAGCGCTTCAACTGGTCGCTGGCCGGCAACTTCAACAACATGGAGCTGGGCCAGATTCACACCAATGCCAAGCTGCGCGGCAAGGAGGACATCTACTTCGGTGCGCGCGAGCAGGCGTTCCTGCTGGCGTCCGCGCCCTCGAGCAAAGTCACGCTCACAGTCGATCACAACTACCGCCGCTTCGACACGCAGCTGCGGATCACGAATTTCGGGCGCGTCACGCTGATCGACTGGCTGGACACGCGCGACGTCTACCAGGCGAAGGCCACGACCGGCCTGAGCATCGGCTACCGCATGTCCGACAATACCCGGCTGACCATCGGCGCGGCCAACCTGTTCAACGTCTATCCCACGCAACAGGACACGGAGACCGAGACGGGAGGGCTGTGGGATGCGGTGCAGATGGGGTTTGCGGGATCGTTCTATTTTGCGCGCTTGAGTGTGAGGCTGTAGGACGGGATGAGGAGAGGGCCTGTGCTGGAGGCAGGCCCGCTCGACCCGCCTCAACCCGCTTCGTCCTCTTCCACGTCACCATCGCCGATCAGCTCCAGTGCCTCGTGCGCCAGCGAGCGCGGCACCGCGATGGCCGCGCCGCGCGGCGTCGCGCCGCTGAAGCCCGGACCGAAAATGCCGATGTCGGCGCGCAGCACCGCCGGAATGCCGGCAGCGCGCAGGATCGCGATGTAGATGTCGGCCTCCGTGGTGCTTGCATAGTTGGCGACGACGGTCCAATCGTCACTCATCGTGCCCTCCATTCTGCAGGACGACTTCATCACCGATGTTGATCGTACCGCCACGCACGACGGTCGCGAAGACACCGCCGCGCCACTCCGCATACATCTCCGCTTTCAGCCCCGGCAGCGCCTCCTCCATGCGTTCGCACGGCTTGGTCTCGCCCATGATCTCGAGCTCGACCTCACCAATGCGCAGCGCAGAACCGCGCGTCTGCTGCAGCGCGATGCCGCTGATCATCAGGTTCGCGCGGCGCGCCGAAGGTGAGAGCGCTGCGCCGAGCTTCTGCATCATCTGCTGCCAGACTTCCTGCTCGATGATCGTGACTTGGCGGCGTCCGCCCTGATTCGCGTTGCCGACCAGGCCGCGGCCGGCGACCAGCTCGGCGCTATCCACCGCATTCATCTTGCCGCGGCGGACGCGCTTGATCCAGATCGCTTCGAGATTGCCGCTCGCCATCTACTGCTCCTCCAGGCCTTCGAGCGCATCGCGTGCGAGCTGCTCCGCCCAGGCCTGCCGCGCCGGCGAAAAGAGAAAGCTGATGCTGAATACCGCGTCGCCGGAGCGAACGGCAAGCTGGTTCGTCTGCGCGTTCCAGACCGCGGCGGTTCCGAGCGCAGCGACTTCGCTGCTGCCCGGCACCCTGCGGTAGTTCTCGATGTCGCCCTGGCCGTGCAGCGCGATCATGAGTCCCGTGCGGCTGCCATCGGGACGGTCGAAGCGGCATTGCGAGACGCCCATGTAGTCGCTGGTCGTGATGCCGGGCTTCAGCTCGAGACCGGTCGCGGCGCGGATCTCATCGACCGTGACCAGATCGCACGCCTTGACGCCGGTATCGCTCGCCGCGGCAGCCTGTGCGGTGACCGAATCCGGCGCGGCCTGCTCGCCCGCATCTCGACGTTCACCGTCGCAGCCGGCCATCAGCAAGAACAGGCAGAAGCGGAATACAACGCGCACCGGCCTCCGCCTCCACCTCCGCCTCCGCTTCATGAGCCGCGCACGATCGCGCGCGATCTCGCAGTACGTCACCGTGCCGGAATGCTCACCACCGCTGCCGCCGTGTCGACCAGCGAGACGACGCTGAAACCGACGGAATCACGGACCGTCGGCGTACGCACCAGCCAGGCGACAATAGTGCTCGATCCGACTTTCTTCGCGCGCACCACCGC
>JBQTJO010000193.1:0-9077 GCA_052387015.1 Gemmatimonadota bacterium | reverse complement strand
ATTCCCGTAGCGCATCTCCGTAGCGCCTTCCCGTAGCGCCTTCCCGTAGCGCATTCCCGTAGCGCATAACCGTAGCGCATGCCCGTAGCGCATCTCCGTAGCGCATCTCCGTAGCGCCGTTCGGAGTTAAAGCTGCGGCGCGATCGCGCGCACCGCGACCGCGCGATGACTGCGCGCGTGCTTCTCGGCGCGCGTCAGTTCGGCGAAGGTTTTTCCGACTGCCGGAATGTAGAAGAGTGGATCGTAGCCGAAGCCGCCGCTGCCTATCGGCGCGCGCGTGATGCTGCCGCTCACGGTGCCGATTGCGGTGATCACGCCGGGTACCGTATCCGCGAGCGCCACCGCGCAGACGTAATGCGCGGCTCGCGCTTCGAGGTCAGCGAGCAGCTCGAGCAGCATACGATTGTTGGCCTCATCCAGCTGCCTGCCGCCAGCTCGCGTGTCGACCGCGCCCTTGTCGATGGCAAAACGCCTGGAGCGCACACCGGGCGCGCCAGCGAGCGCGTCCACGGCCAGGCCGGAATCGTCGGCGAGCGTGCGCATGCCGGTCAGGCGCGCGAAGTAGCGTGCTTTGGCGGCGGCGTTGGCGACGAAGGTATCGAAGCATTCGATTTCGTCCTCGGCGGCGGTCGGCTCGATCTTCAGCTCGGCCAGTGTCACGAACCGCACGCGCACCGCACTGGTGATTTCGCGAATCTCTCTCAGCTTGTCCGCGCTGCGGGTGGCGAGCAGGATCTCAGAGGCCAAGCGTCTGCCGTTGCAGCGTGATGAGCTGGTGTATGCCGGCAATCCCGAGATCGATGAGCCCGTTCAGCTCGGCGCGCGAGAAGCTGTTGTTCTCGGCGGTGCCCTGCACTTCCACCAGGCCGCCGGACTCGAGCATGACGAGAGTCATGTCGACGTCGGCGGCGACATCCTCGAGATAATCGAGATCCAGGCGCGGCTCGCCGCCGATCACGCCAACGCTGACCGCCGCGACCAGCTCGCGCATCGCGGTCTGTCGTGTGTATCCCTCGCGCGTCAGAAAGCCACAGGCGTCGTGCAGCGCGACGGCGGCGCCGGTGATCGCGGCGGTGCGCGTGCCGCCGTCCGCGACCAATACGTCGCAATCGATAATGATCTGCCGCTCGCCGAGCGCAGCCAGGTCGACGGCTGCGCGCAGCGCGCGACCGATCAGACGTTGGATCTCCTGGGTTCTGCCACCGAGACTGCCGCGCTCGCGGCGGGTTCGCGTATGAGTCGCGCGTGGCAGCATCGCGTACTCCGCGGTGACCCAGCCGGCACCCGCGCCTTTTCGCCAGTCGGGCACCTTTTCCTCCAGGCTCGCGATACAGAGGACCTGCGTGCGGCCGGCTGTGATCACGCACGAGCCTTCGGCGTGAGGCGCGACACCGCGTTCGAGACGGATGCCGCGCAGCTGATTGGGCGGGCGCTCGGTTCTGGGTGCGAGTCTGGTCAAGGCGTCTCCCGGATTCTCTTCAACAGTTCGGTCGTGGAGTGGCCGTGCACGAACGGAATGACGACGACGCGACCACCCGCCGTTTCGACTTCCGCTCGCCCTACGATCGTCTCGGGGGTGTAATCGCCGCCCTTCACCAGCACATCCGGCAGCAGCCTCGCAATCAGCTCGCGCGGCGTGTCCTCGTCGAAAAGCGTGACATGGTCGACGCAACCGAGACCGGCCAGCAGCAGTGCGCGGTCCTGCTCCCGATTGACCGGCCGATCCTCACCCTTGCCGAGTCGCCACGCGGAGGCATCGCTGTTCAGCGCGACCACCAGTTCATCGCCGAGAGCGCGCGCGGCGTAAAGATATTCGACGTGGCCGCGGTGCAACACGTCGAACACGCCATTGGTGAATACGAGCGTGCCCTGCCGTGGGCGGCCGCGGCAGCGCAGCAGCAGCTCGCGTGAGATGATCTTCTCGTGCAGCGGCAATGGCGCGCTCATGGTGCGGCGGGTTGGGGAATCGTGCCTGGCTCGCGCTGGCGCAGCTCGGCCAGAATGTCACCGGCGCCGCGATCGAGCAGCTCGTGTGCGAGCGCGAGGCCCAGCTGCTCGGCCTGGAGCCGTTCGCCACTGCGCTCGCCCCGTACCATACGCTTGCCGTCGACGGATGCGACCAACGCGCGCAGCTGCAGGCGCTCGCCATTGCCGCGTGCGAGCGCGCCGATCGGTATCTGGCAGCCGCCCTCCAGTTCGCGCAGCAGAGCGCGTTCGGCAGTGGTGGCCGCGCGTGTGTCGGCGTCATCGAGCGCACTCAGGCGTGAGCGCGTATCCAGATCGTCCTCGCGCGTGACCAGGCCGAGTGCGCCCTGGCCGGCCGCGGGCAGCCAATCGCCGCCATCGAGAATCTCGGCGGCCTCGCCGGCCCGTCCGAGGCGCTTCATGCCGGCGAGCGCGAGGATGGCGGCGTCGTAATTGCCCTGCTCGACCGACGCGAGGCGCGTGTCCAGATTGCCGCGCAGGTCGCTCACGACGAGGTCGGGACGCAGCGCGAGAAGTTGCGCGCGACGTCGCAGCGAGCTGGTGCCGACGCGCGCGGCTGCGGGCAGCAGCGCGAGACTGCGCGGCCTGCCGGGTGCGACGACCAGCGCATCACTCGGGTCTTCGCGGCGTCCGACCGCGGCGATCACGAGCCCGGCCGGCACCCGCGTGGGCACATCCTTGAGCGAATGAACCGCGAGCTGCACGCGGCCGTCGAGCAGCGCATTGTCCAGCTCCTTCGTGAACAGCCCCTTGTCGCCCATGCTGGAGAGCGGCACGTCGGTGATGCGGTCGCCGGTCGTGTGAATGATCTCGATCTCGACATCCAGACCTGGATGTGCGTCGAGCAGGCGCGATTTGATGTGCCCGGCCTGCCAGAGCGCGAGCGCGCTGCCGCGCGAACCGATGCGAATCATGCGGTGCCCGCCGCGAGGCTCGCGCGCGAGAAGATCGCCTTCAGCAGCGGCGGCGCGATGAAGGTCGTCAGCATGACCACCAGCACGATCGCATTGAAGCTTTGCGGGCCGATGACACCGCCATCGAGTCCGAGATGCGCGAAGATCAGCCCGACCTCACCACGCGGAATCATGCCGACGCCGATCGCGAGATGGTTCAGGCGTGGCGCGCTCCAGCCGACGCTGTAGCCGGCGGCAATCTTGCCAATGATGGCAACCACGAGCACCGCGCCGGCCACGGTGAGGATGTTCACGTCGAAATTCGCGCTGAACGGGTTGAGCAGCGAAATATCGACCGCGGAGCCGACGTAGACGAAAAATATGGGAGCGAAGATATCGACGACCGGCTGAATGCGGTCGGTGATGAAGTCGAACTGGTTGGTCGAGCTGAGCACCAGGCCGGCGGCGAAGGCGCCGATAATCATGGCGGAGCCCGCGATGCTGGCGAGGCCGGAGAGCGCGAGCGCGAAGGCGAACGCGGCGGCAACCAGGATGCCGCGAATCTCGATCTGCTCGATGGCGCCGAAGACGCGCGGCATGATCCAGCGGCCGATCAGGACGGCAGCCACCAGGAAGCCGACGGCGACCGCGAATTTCAGCGCGATGCCCATGAGCGACAGCGATGCGCCCGCCACCAGGCCGCTGACGATCGCGAGGATGACGAGGCCGAGCACGTCGTCGACGATCGCGGCGCCCAGTACAATGCGCGCTTCGGGCGTGTGCATCTGCTTCAGGTCGGACAGCACGCGGCTGGTGATGCCGACCGACGTGGCGGTGAGCGTGGCGCCCACGAAGATCGCGACCAGCGTGACGGAAGGCGCGTGCGCGCCCGGCGCCAGGTCCGGCTGCCAGAGAACCCAGAGGGCGAAGCCGAGCGCGAACGGCAACACGACGCCGACCGCCGCAACCACCGTCGAGGCCGGGCCAACCCGGAACATCTCCTTGAGGTCGGTCTCGAGTCCGATCTCGAACAGCAGCAGCACGACGCCGACTTCGGCGAGCAGCGCGACGATGTCGTGAAGCCCACCCGCGGCGGGAAGAACGTTGAGCACGCTCGCGCCCAGAATGACACCCGCGATCAGCTCACCGAGCACGGGTGGCTGGCCGAGGCGCCTGGCGGCGTGGCCGGCGAGTTTTGCGGCAACAGAGATGGCGGCGAGTGTGAAAAGAAATGTTTCGACCGGCACGCCTCCGGCTACCACTGCGACTGTGCTCCGTCGATGATTTGCTGGAGAAGGTGATTCAGCGCGATCTCGCGCCCGTCGGTCTCCTGCTGTGAGTCCTGCCGCCATTCACCGCGGCCTACCAGGGATTGCGAATCCCATAGGACCAGGTTGCGCTTGCGGTCGATGATCTCGACGGCGACGGTGATGGTCACCTGCTGCGTCAGGATATTGATGGTGCCCCGCTGCTGGCCCGGCGTGTAGTTCTGACCGACATTGTCGTAGCGGACGATCCGGCCGCGCACCACCGCGTCCGCGTTCACTTCGCCGCCGAGACGCCCACCGAGCGCGCGCGGCAGACGGTCGGTCAGCCGCTGAAAGAGCAGCTGATCGAGCTCGACCTGCACGGTCTGGTTCTCGAACGGCTCGATGTAAATCGTGCGTATGTCTTCGGGAAAGCCGCCGCCGCCCTGGAAGCCGTAATTGCAGGCAGCGGCGCTCAGCGCACTGCTAGCTACCAGTAATAACCCAGGTATCCGGCGGAAACGAACTCGCTTCATTGACCTCTTCCAATGTCGTTTTCAGCTCGCGAAACGCGGCCCAGTCGCGGTAGACGACTTCGGCCGGCAGGCCGAACGCGGCGTTGCCGCGCGCCTCGACTGTCCTTCGGCTCGCCCCGGGGCCGTTCCATTCGGCGTAGCGCACGCGCCCGTTCACCAGCCTGAAGCGCCAGTGCTCCTCGCCACGCGCGTAACCGATGGTGAGAGTATCGCCGTTCACGCGCGTAAGCTCAAGCGCCGCTCCCGCCGGCGGCCGCAGCACGCCGATGGTCGCCCAGGACAGCGAGACCGGCGGCAGGAGTCCTTCCGGCAGATTCGGCGGCAGCGTCTCGAGCTGGTCGCCGATGACCACGGAACGCATCAGGGTTTCATCGCGCGGACCGAACAGGTCGGTCCGCGCTTTATACGGCGGCTCCACCCGCAATGCTCCACGCCCGGAGAAGCGCATGCTCTCATCCTGGTAGGACCACATGTACACGATGTGCAGCGGGCGGCGTGGCGCGGAGGAGTCGACCGCAACTTGCGCGAGCTCCGGCAGTACGGGCTGCGCAGGCGTGGGCGGCTCCGGCAAGGCTGCGCCGGAGCACGCGGCGAGCGCTAGTAGTTGAAGCCGAAAAAGAAGTCGACGAAGGTGTGGCCGAACTGCTCGCCCCGGCTGAAGATGACCGGCGGCAGGTCGCCGATGCGGAAGCGGCGGCCGACATCCAGCCTCAGGACGAGTGGTGCGCCGAGCGACATCCGGAATCCCGTTCCATAGCTTCCCCACGTGCCCTCCGGTTTTGACATGGTTTCCAGCCAGCTCGAGCCGATGTCGGCAAACAGCGCGCCCTGAATGCCGGGCAGATTCAGGTTTCCGAACGGGAACGTCAAGCTCAAGCCGTGCAGCACGGGGAAACGCCACTCCTGATTGACCATCCAGACGCGCGAGCCGGTCAGCGAAAAGCGCGGGTAGCCGCGCAGGCGGGTCGGTCCGCCCAGCACCGCGCGCGCGGGGATCGCGCCATCGCTGAAGAATGCGTAGCCGCGAATCGCATACGCGCTGTACAGCGATGTCCGGAAGTAGCGCCGGTAGTCGGCGATCAGGACGTAATTCTCCGCCATCGCATCGTGCCCGATCGCATCACCGGTCACCTCGCTCGGCACCGTGCACGAGAAGCACGTCACCATGCCGGCCGTCAGGTTGTAACGCTCGCCGTCGATCGGGCCGGTCGGCAGCCACAGCGTGTTGTCCTTGATGTACGAGAGATAGTTGCTGGTCAGCAGCCCGTCGCGCGTCAGGTCGCGCAAGTCCGGGCGCGTGTTGACGCCGAGGCCGACCTCGAAGGCATCCTCCAGATCGACGCGGTCGCTGTTCTCGATCGAGAGCTGGGCTTCGACGCGGCGGAACTTCGAGAACGGATAGCTCGCCAGGAAGTAGGCCCCGTGCGTGGTCTCCTCGTAGATGTCGTACGAGACGTCACGGAAGCGGCCTTTGAACCGGAAGAGCCCCGCGCCATAGTTGAGCCGGTGCGAGAGGTTCAGGTAGAGAAGATTGCCGCTGAAGCTGTCGACGAAGTCGGCGAACCCGGTGGCCTGCACCGCGCTCACGCCCATGAAGACGATGTGATTGCCGAGCATGTCGCTCAGCAGGAACTGCAGTCCCTGCGCGCTGCCCACGCCGGGCGCAAGGATAGCGTCACCGCCCGCGAAGTCGACCGACAGCTTGTCGAGTGTCTCGTACTCCTG
Source organism: Gemmatimonadota bacterium (assembly GCA_052387015.1). Lineage (GTDB taxonomy): Bacteria > Gemmatimonadota > Gemmatimonadetes > Longimicrobiales > RSA9 > CBJLQC01. The sequence goes on along the minus strand of JBQTJO010000193.1, from coordinate 2,690 downwards.
CGCCGGCGCGGTCGCCACGGTCGGCGCGACCAGCTCCTCCCAATGCCAGCTTGCGGTTGCGAGCGAAGCCGTGTCCGCCGTGCGCAGCGCAATTGCAGGGGCGGCGGCCGAATCCGCGCCCATCGTGTAGCGGAAGATTTTCAGCGAGCCGTCCTGAAAGCCGGTGAAGACGACGCCGCTCGCGTCCGGCAGCCACTCCGGATCGAATGCGCCGCCGGTCAGCGTCGTCATCCTGCGACCATCACCATGCTTGTCGACGGCGTACAGATCGTAGGAGCCGGAGCGATCGCTGCTGAACACGATGCGCGAGCCGTTGGGCGACCAGCGCGGATCCTGATCGTTCCATTGACCGAACGTGAGCGGCGAGAGCGTCTGCGTCTCAATGGCGACCAGGTACAGATTGGTAAAGCCGTCCCGGCCGAATGCGGTGCGGTCCGAAGCGAATACGACGTGCTTGCCGTCCGGCGACCAGTCCGGATCTTCGTCCCGGTAGCGATCGTGCGTGAGCGCAGTTCGCTGCTGCGTTCTGAAGTCGATGGTGTAGAGGTCGGAGAAGCCGGAAGCCGAGAGCCCCTCGAACACCACGCGCTGGCCGCTCGGGTGCCAGGCCGGACCCTTGAGGCCGACCAGATCCTGCCACTGATAGCGGCCGACGACTTCTTCCTTCGCCAGGTCCCAGAGCACGAGCGCGTCCCGGTCCAGGTAGCGCGAGACGAACGCGATCACGCCCTCGGCATTGACGTCGAAGCGCGACTCGTACGCGTGAAACGATTCGAATTCCGCGCTGCGCTCGCCTTCGACGACGGTCTCGACCCCCTTCTCGCCCTGCTCGAGATTGGTGCGATAGATGTTCGTGTAGCCGGTGCGCGGCGACATGAACAGCAGGTCGGGCGTGCTCGCGCCGGGCGGCAGATACAGAGCAGGCTTGTAGTTGGCGCCGCCCCGGGTGATCACCGGCTTCGCGCCCACGTCGAGCGGCGGGCGGTTCGCGTAGGCCGGAAAGAAGCGCTGCTCCAGCGCGTAGCGCCACTCGCGGCTGAGCTGCTCGAGCTTGACACCCAGAACCTGCTCGAGCGTCTCGTCGAAGGAGTCGTACTTCCAGTACTCTTCGTAGACGCGCACGATGTACTCCTCACCAAACCGTTGGCTCAAGTACTTGTGCAGCTCCGCGCCGAGCGGATACGAGAGAAAGCTGTACGTGTAATTGAAGCGCGCGATGCTGGGCAGCCGGCCGCGCACGATCAGGTCGCGCACGAACATCTCGTCCTCCGCCGTCTGCGGGCTGGACCAGTACTCGGCGAGACCTTCGGTCCACCAGTGAATCCGCTGGGGCGAGGCGCGCCGCACGCGCGGATGCAGGGATGATGTCTCGGCCAGCTTGGAAAGCTGAAACGCGTGCACCAGCTCGTGCCGAAGCGTGTTGCGAAACTGGTTGTAGTCACCGCGGAACGGCAGGGCCACGCGTCGCTTCAGGTATTCCGTGAAGCCGAGCACACCTTCGGGGATGAAGCCCGGAAAGACGTTGGTCTGCTCGAAATGCTGGTCGGACGAATAGACGATCAGCGGAATGCGGCGGAAGGGATGATGCTGAAATTTGCGCTCGAGAAACGTGTAGCTCTCCTCCGCGTATTGGAGCGCGAGGCGCGCGACATCCACCTCTTCGGGATAGTAGTACACGTCGACATGCTCGCCCGGCAGGATGCGCCAGTCGAATTCGCGGTACTGGATCTTGTTCTTCCCGAACGGGACGGTCTGCGCGGCGGCCGGCAGGGTTGCCGACATGAGCGCGAGCAGGACCAGCAGACTGCGCCTCAACTTCATCGAACGATCTCTATGCTCATGATCGGGTCATCCTGAATGACGCGGTCCGCGACCGTCATGCCACTGATCACGTGGCCGAACACCGTATAGCCGCCATCCAGGTGCGGCTGCGGCGAATGCGTGATGAACCACTGGCTGCCGCCCGTGTCGGGCCCGGACAAGGCCATACCCACCACACCTCGCGAATACCGTATGCGATTGATCTCATCGCGGATCGCATAGCCCGGACCGCCACTGCCGGTGCCGGTCGGGTCGCCGTCCTGCAGCACGAAATTCGGCACCACGCGATGCCAGCGGCCTCCGTCGAAATACCGGCTGCGCGCCAGCGTCATGAAATTGTCGACCGTCAGCGGCGCCTCTGCGGCCATCAGCTCGATCTCGAACGACCCGTTGGCCGTGTTGACGCGCGCACGGGGTCGCGATCCGGACTCGAGCGCCGGTACCAGCAGCGTTCGCACGACACGCTCGTAAACCGCTGGGCGCGCAGCGATCGTGCAGCAGTCCGCGCGCAGCTGCAGCTCGCGTATGGCCGCGCGCTGCAGGTCCGGCGTGGGCAGCCGCTGAAGGGGGAATCGAGTCGTGAAGCTGCGTGCAACCGCCGGGTTGCTCCGGGCCAGCCGGCCGAGCACACGGAGCGCGGCCTGTGCGGCTTCGTCCACCGGATCGCGCAGCGCGTAGTCCAACGCTTCCAGCACCAGCGCTTCGTCGCCGGGCGCGGCCAGACGCTGCAGGCCAGCCAGCGCCGCCGCGCGCACATACGGATCGCGCGCGGCCAGCCTCTCGATAAAGAACGCGCGAGCGGCGGTCAGCGTGTCCCCGGCCAGATTCGCGACCGCGGTCACGGCGGCCACCTGAACGCGCAAGTTGGC
>JBQTJO010000192.1:0-1533 GCA_052387015.1 Gemmatimonadota bacterium | reverse complement strand
GGGCATCAGGAAATGGCAGGTGGAGGCGCTCGGGTCTGAGCTGGTCCGCGCGTTGATGCGCTGGGAGCGATAAGAGTGATAAGAGCGATATAAGCGATTAGAGCGCTCCCATCGCTCCCATCGCTCTAATCGCATTAGCCCGACCACGGATCAAACCCGAACGTCATGTACTCATTCGGCTTCGCGTCGAGCTGGTCGGCGGCATCGGTGATGGCCTGCACCGTCTCGTCCGACTCGCCGGCTCCGCGCGCGGCTTCCGCGATCGAGAGCAGCAGCGGCTTGATGTCCCGGGCGAGGAGCAGGACGTACGCGCGCGGTCCGGCCTCTTCGCCGCGCGGGCGAATCACGACGTCGACCAGATCGGTTTCCTGCGAGATCTTCCAGACATCGGCCGTCTTCTTCAGCAGCTTGTCCGCGTTCTTGACGTCCGTGTGCATGGCACGCACGAGTTTCTGCACGTCCTTGTCCGCGCTCTGGCGCTGGCGCGCCATGCGGCGGGCCAGCAGCTGGGCCGAGCCCTCCTCGCGCTTGCCGGCTGCGCGCGTGAGCAGCTCGCCGACGTGAGCGTAAATGCCGAGAACCACAGGTACGGGATCGAGCGGAATTCGCATGCGTTGATCGGTCCAGGAGTTGACAGGTGGTCGCTGCGCGGCAAGAATGTTGCCCGCACGGATGTCGTCTCGCAAGCAGGAGAGCCATGAACCTCCGAGTGGGCCTCGCGATTCTGGCGAGCAGCGCGGCAGTGGCCGCGTGTAACGGCTGGCCGGGAACCGTCGAATTCGAGAAGGCGGAGCACAAGCCGGAGAAATACGTGACCTACTCGGCTGTGCCGCCAGACCGGGTGCAAACGTTTGCGTTCGGCAATCGCACGTGGATGGCGGAACCGGCGACGCTGCAGCTGCGGGGCGCGAAGCTCCAGACGGTCGGTGCGGTGGGCTCGGTCACGCTGCTCGCGCCGGCCGGCGCACAGGCGCCGTACGACGTGCTGTTCACGCCGGCAGGCGGCACCAGCTACCGGCGCGTCGTGCCGGTCAACTAGTGTCCCGTCCCGGAAGTTCCTTGAGCATCGAGAGGGCCGCTGCGCCCGCAACGCAAGGCGCGACGACGAAGCCATAGCAGCGTTATTTCGAGGAGTAGCAACGCAGCGATGCGGGATGCAGCGGCCCTCGAATGCCAAGGAAGTTACGGGACGGGACACTAGCTCAGCGGCGCGGATCGCGGGTCGTCCGCTGCGCGAAGATGAGGCCCACGAGCATCGCGGCTACTCCGGCGACCGCGATGCTCGTTTGATTTGGATCGGCCGTGAACGCGAAAGCCGCGCCCGTAATGGCGAGGCCGAGAAAGAACAGCACCGGTGACCATGCGTGCTTCCAGTCCGCTTCGCGTGAGCGCAGCTGCAGCACGACAGGAATCGCGACGATCAACGCGGTCACGAGCATGAAGTAGCCGGCGAATTTTTCAGCTTGCATCGGAACCGCTTTCTACAGAGAACATGAAGTTTACGACCTGGTTGATAATAGAAATCGCACTGAT
>JBQTJO010000191.1:0-8832 GCA_052387015.1 Gemmatimonadota bacterium | reverse complement strand
CGGCGATCGAAGCTATAACCTCTTACTGACGTTCACGTGCACGTTCACGCTCACGTTTACGTGGACGGGACCACCGTTCACGACATCTGTACGTGGATGGAACCACCGTACACGTGAACGTGAACGTGAACATTAACGTGAACGTCCGTTAATCAACTCAGCAACGCGATCGATCTCCTCCGGGCTGGTGTAGACGTGCGGCGACAGCCGCATGTAGCCGTAATCGTACTCACCGATCACGCGTGTCCGCACGTTTTCCTCCGCCAGCTCCTTCTGCAATTCGAGCGAGTCCACGGCGTCCAGCTTGAACGAGACCATGCCGGCGCCGCGCTGATCGCGCGGCGATACGATGCGCACGCCTGGTATTTCCGAGAGCCGCGCGATGATGCGCTGCCGCAATTGCTCGATGCGCGCGTACACGCGCTCCGGCCCGATTCTCTGGTGAAAAGCGAGGGCGGCGGACAGACCCGCCAAGCGTGATTCGTCGAACGAGCCGAGGTGATTGAAGCGCTGCGCGCCCAGCTCGAGCTTGTCCCAGTCACCGGACGCGAGGGTCGGCCACAGCCTGGTGCGCCACTCGGCGCGCATGTACAGCAGTCCGGTGCCCTGTGGCGCGAGCAGCCATTTGTGCGGCGATGACGCATAGAAGTCCGGATCGATGTCGCGGATGCCGACCCGCATCAGCCCGGGCGGATGCGCGCCATCGACGACGAAGCTGATGCCGCGCTGCCGGCACCAGCGGGCCAGCTCGCGGACCGGCATGACGAAGCCGGTCGTGAAATTCACGTGTGAGACAGAGATGACGCGCGTGCGCGGCGTGACCGCGGCGGTGAGTGCGGCGAACACGGCCGTCGGGTCGGTCGGCGCCGCACCGAGATCGACTTGCGTCAACGCGACGCCGCGCCGAGCGGCAATCAGCTGCCAGCAGCAGAGTCCGCCGATGTGCTCGTGATTGGTCGTGATCACGTGATCGCCCGCACCGAGCTCCAGCCCGTTGGCGACGAAATTCATTGCCTCGGTGGTGTTGCGCGGAAAGACCAGACCCTCGGCATCGCACTCCAGCACGTCGGCGGTCGCGCGCTTCAGCTCGTCCCATTCCACGCCGGGTGGAAAGGATTCGGCCGTGCGCCGCGTCGCTTCGACCACCGCATCGACGACCGGGCGTGGCTGCGCGCCGAGCGTGCCGACGTTCAGGTAAATGCGATCGCGGGGGATCAGGAACTGACGGCGCACGGCCGCCCAGTCGTCAACGTGGAATGGCATCGCACCGTATGCTGTGGCGCTCGCAAGCGCGCCGATGAAGTCACGTCGGGTTGGCATTTTCCAATAGTGACACCGAGGCGTACCTTTCCTCAATGGTCGAAGTCGTCAGGTTCCTGCGGCAGTACTTCCGGCCGAATCCCTCATCCGTCGAGCTGCTCGAGGCGAGCTACACGCGTGACGGGCGTTCGCTGCCCGCCACCGTGCACCGCCCGGCCGCGCGGTCGCGGCGCGCGCCCGCCTGGATCGTGCTGCACGGGCTCACCTATCATGGCGTGCGGCATCCGAGCCTGGAGCGCTTCGCGAGCGCGCTCGCGGCCGGCGGCCATGTCGTGCTGATTCCCGAAATTCACGAATGGACACGGCTGCAGGTCGCGCCGGCGCTCACGACGCCGACCATCAGGGCGGCCGTGGACACACTGCTCGGGCGTGACGACGTCGATCCGCGCCGCATCGGTGTGTTCGGCTTCTCGTTCGGCGCAACCCAGGCACTGGTGAGCGCGACCGACGAGCAGCTGGCGCAGCGCATCCGCGCCATCGTCGCATGGGGCGGTTACGCCGGCATTCCGCGCCTGGTGCACTTCGGTCTGACCGGCGAGCACGAGATCGACGGAGTGCGCGAGCGGATCGAGCCGGACCCGTATGGCCGCTGGATTTTCGGCGCCAACTATCTGACGAGCATTCCGGGATACGAAGGCATGACCCGCGTCGGCGCCGCATTGGCGCAGCTCGCGCTGGCGGCCGGACGCAGCCGCGTTTTCGCGGGCGACGCGACGCTTCGCCCGCTTACCGAACAGCTTGCGGTTTCGCTGAGCGGTCCCGAGCGCCGTGCCTTCGAGCTGTTCGCGCCGGTGGGCGCGCACGATCTCGCCGAAGCGCGTGTGCTCGCGCGCGCGTTGGCGGAGACGATCGTCGCCAGCGACCCGCTCATGGATCCGACGCCGTTCCTGACGCGGGTCCGCATAGCGAGCATTCTCGCGCACGGCCGCGACGATCGGCTGGTGCCATACACGGAAAGCATCCGTTTGCAGAGGCAGCTGCCGCCCGAGCGGCTCGCGGCCAGCTCCATCACCGCGCTGTTTGCGCATTCGGGCGGCACCGAGCCCAGACTGGGCGTTGCCGGCCTTGCGCGCGAGGGCGCGCGCTTCATCGCCACGCTGAGCCGGATCCTGACCACGCTGTGAGGGTAGCAAACGCAATCATGGATTCGAGTGCCATCCCCGTCTTCCTGGCCGGACCCTATCCCGTACTTCACACGGCGCGTGTGCTCGAAGAGGACGAGGAGGTCGAGCTCGACGTCGGTTTGATCATAGAAGGTCTGCCGACCATTCTGGCTTCGACGCGTTTCCTGCTCGACGATACGTGGGAGCGCATTCAATCGGCGCTGGCGAGCGGTGATGCGAAGCTGGGCGTCGCGGGCATGCCGCACAAGGAAGCGACGTCGTCCGGCACGCTCGAGTTTCCATCCGCGTACATCGGTCTCGAGTGCGCCAACGGCGAGCGCCTGGTGCTTGCGCACATCAAAGGCATGGAACCCGAGCAGGGTCCACACGCCTACGCACTCGAAGTCATCCGCGCGTTGAAGATGGGACTGTCTCCTGACGAGCTGGGGGAGACGATCGAGGACTGACCCGCAGCCCTTCGACAGCCGACTCGATCAGCTCAGACAACCACTCCGACCGTTCCCGCACTTCGCCGTCGCGCAGCCGCGCCCATTCGCCCTGCAATGGCAGCACCACACGCGCCATGGTGTCGTGACCACCACCCGATCCGCCGTCTTCCGCAAACAGCTCCGCCAGCACGCGCGCGCCGTTGCCGCCGCCGAGACAACGAATCGTGAGCACCAGCCGATCGTTGATAATGGCACCGGCCACCGACCAAGTGATCTCCTGCAGCCCCAGGCAGAAGTCCGCAATGTCGGCCAGCACGTGCGCGTCGGCATCCGCGATCTCACCGAGGAAAGTGGCGGCGACCGCCGTTCTGGTCGTTGTATGCATCAGCGCCGCGCCGTACATGCGGGCAGTCTCGATCGAGTAGGACGGCCGCTCCAGCCGGCGCAGCAGCGGCAGGTCCGCGCACGCCTGCAAGAACGCGTATGCCTCCACATCCGCCGGCGATGCGCCGCGCGAGAGTGAGTCCGTGTCGGTTTTGATGCCGTACAGCAGGGCGGTGGCCAGCGGCCGCGCGATGTTGCCATCGTGCTCGAGTCGCAGATACTCCGTCATGATGGTCGCCGTCGCGCCGTACTGCGGTCGCACATCCGCGAACTCCGCGCGCGCCGTACCGTCGAACGCATGATGGTCGATGATCGCGATGCGCGGCGACTCGCCACCGTCTGGCGGTGAGAAGTGGAAGTCGAGCGAGATCACGCGCTTCAACCTGCACACTTCCAGCTCGGTCACCGGCGTGACCCGCATGCGCAGCAGCTCCGCCATGCGGCGGTTCTCCGGCCGCGTCATTGCGCCCAGCGTGACGATCGGCATGCGGTCGGGATTGCGGCGCAGCAACGCGCGCGCGGCCAGCGCGCTCGCCAGCGCATCAGGATCGGGGTCGGGATGCAGCAGGATCGCGACGTCGTCATCGCCCTGCGCGAACTGCCGCAGCGCGTGCAGTTTGTGTAGGGTCTCGCTCTCGCTCATGCTCGAAGGCGCGAGCAAAAACCGTACTTAAATTACTCCCTGCAGAAATTGCTGGATGCGTTCGCGGTAGCCGCGACTGGAGGTCAGCCGCCTGCCATCCAGCAGCGTGATGGAGTAATCTCCCTGGAAGAGCGGCTCGAGCTCCTGGATGCGATCCTTGCGCACGATGATCGATCGGTGGATGCGCAGGAATCGGTCCGGGTCGAGGCGCGTCTCGAGATTGGTCATGGTCGCCCGCACGAGATACTGCCGGGAGCCGGTGTGGACACGTACGTAGTTGGCGGCGGCTTCGATCCAGTCGACGTCTTCCACGCGCACGATCAGGATGCGGCCGTTGCTGCGCGCGACCAGCCGCTCGAGGAAGCGCTCCCTGCCGGCCAGTGAGCCGACCAGACTGCGCAGCCGCTCCTCGATATCGGCGCCGGATTTGGCGCGCAGCTGTGCGCGCACGCGCTCGAGCGTCCGGTCGAAGCGCTCGGCCCCGAACGGTTTCAGCAGGTAGTCCAGCGCGTGCGCCTCGAACGCGCGCAGCGCTAACTGATCGTAGGCGGTCACGAAAACCACGGCCGGCAGCCACTCGCTGCCGATCGCGTCGAGCACACCGAAACCGTCCAGCCCGGGCATCTGCACGTCGAGAAAGACCAGGTCCGGGTGTTCCGACCGGATGCGGCCGACCGCTTCCTCGCCGCTGCCGCACTCGCCGATGATCCGGATGTCGGCGTGATGCTCGAGATGCAGCCGCACGCCCTCGCGCGCGAAAGGCTCGTCATCCACGATCAGCGCGCGGATCTTCCGTTCGTTCATGCCTGCCTCAAAGGTGCGGGGCACGTTCCACTTTTCCCAGTGAGTCAACCGGTAGGCAGGCTACGCTCGGCCGTACTTCACCGCGTTTCACGTAATGACAACGTTTGACGGTCATTTTCCAGTGACAGGCGCAGCAGATCGCTGAGCAGCGCGGCGAGCACGAACCAGCCAGGCATGGTCGCGCTGCAGCGAGCGGCGGGCGTGAAAGAGCCTGGGACATCCGGGATCGCGGGGAAACATGGAGCATGGGCTTCGTCCTGTTTCGTGTACTGGCACACGCGCAGGCACCGCCGTGCAGGGCACGTTGCTTGCGCACTCGCCTGCGAGCAGTCCCCATGGCATGGGCAGCAACGGTGAGGTGGTCGATGGCAGTATACGAGCGCAACAACTCTCCGCGGTACGGCCGCACAGCTGATCGGGCGAGCACTCCACAATACGGCGAAGAAGTTCCGATCGGCGATCTGTTTCGCCGCCTCAGTCAGGACGCGAGCATGCTGGTGCACGATGAGATCGTGCTCGCGAAGCTGGAGCTGCGCGATACGGTCAAAAGCTACGCCGCCGACGCGTCGAAGCTCGCCAGCGCGGCGGGCGTTGCACTGGCCGGTGCACTCGCGCTGACCGCGTTCCTGATCATCGCGCTCGGCGATCTTTTCAATAACTACTGGCTGAGCGCGCTGGTCGTCACGGTCGCGCTGCTGGCCATTGCAGCGATGCTCGCGCGTGGCGCTTTGGCGCACATGAAACGCAACAGCCTGGCGCCGGAGCAAACGGTTCGAACGCTGAACGAAGACAAGCAGTGGGCGAGTCACAAAGCCCGGGATTTCAAGCGAAAGCTCCAAGCCTGAAAGGTGGAAAACGATGGCAAACCAAATCACGGACCGTGTCAGTGAGCAGATCGAGACCCGTTTGTCGGATCAGAAGACGCGGGCGGCGGACACGGTAAGCACGGTCGCCCGGACCCTGCTCTCTTCCAGCCAGCAGCTGCGCGAACAGGGCGAAGCAGACATCGGACGCTACATCGAGAGGGCGGCCGACCAGGTCGAGCGCATCGCGAACTATCTGCAAAGCACCGAGCTGACCGATGTCGTGCACCGGGTCGAGGATTTCGGGCGGCGCCAGCCGGCCGCATTCATGGCGGGCGCGTTCGCGGCGGGCTTCCTGGCTTCGCGCTTCCTGAAGAGCTCGCGCGAGGAGATCCCGTATCAGCACGGCTACGAGACGCGCGGCACCGAAAGCTACGAGATCGGCAGCAATTTCGGCTACGAACAGCCGCGCTCGGCGCGCCCGACGGGTGAAACCTGGCGGCAAACGGGTTATGCGGCTTCGGAGGCGCGGCCGACGCACGAAGTGGCCGGGCAACCGCCGGCCCGCACGGCGCCCGGCATGGAGACCGACGAGGACAGGAATCGAGGTGTGTGATGGCGCGCGAAATGGAGCAGCTGCGCGAGGAAATCGGACACACGCGTGATCGCATGAGCGATACACTCGATCAACTGGGTGAGCGCCTGAATCCGAAGCGCATCAAGCAGCGGGTCAGCGAGAACATTCGGGAAGCAACCATCGGGAGGGTGCAGAATATGGCAAGGAATGCGGCTGGCCGGGTGAACGACACCCGTGAGGGCATGATGCACACGATTCGTGACAACCCGATTCCGGCCGCGATGGTCGGCATTGGCATCGGCTGGCTGCTGCTCGGCGGACGGCGGAATCAGCACGAGATCCGGCGGCGCGAGCGCTGGCCGGAAGATCTGCGTGGTTATACGGACAGCGGCTACGTCGGCGACCTGGGCGCCACCACGCCACGGCTGCAGCAGGATGATGCTGCGGGCGGCATCGGCGCGAGCGTCTCGCCGGAGGCCGGCGGCGGTGTGCGCGAGCGGGTCAGCGATCTGGCGGACACCACGCGGACGCAGGCGCAGCAGCTTCAGCAGCGGGCGCAGCGCGGCTTCGAGGACAATCCGCTCGCGCTCGGCGCGGTCGCGCTCGCGGCCGGCCTGGCCGCCGGCTTGGCGATTCCGGAGACGCGGCGCGAGTCGGAGATGATGGGCCGCACGCGCGACCGGCTGGTCGAACGTGCGCGCGCGGCCGCAAGCGACGTGAAGGACCGTGCAGAGGAGGTCGCCGAGCGCGTGATCGACGAGACGTCGCGCGAGCGCACCGGCCGGGAGACGGGCGGCGGTACCAGCTCGGTGAACGTCTGATCGGGGCCGTCTGAAAGTGCCGGAGCGAATCGCTCCGGCACTTTCTTTACAGCCGGAAGAGATAGCTCAACTTCAGGAAGAACCCGTCGGACGTGCGCCCGCACGGTGCGCAACCGGACGAGCTGACGTTCCGGTGTCGCAACGCACAACTGGAGATCACCATGACCCTGGATGTGATCGTGCTCTGGATCGGAGCGCTGGGCTTCACGCTGTTCGGCGTGCTCCTGCTGGTAAGACCGCGGGGGATGAGCCGGGTAGGCATTCCGGCGGACAACGCGGACGCGCGCTGCGAGATTCGCGCGATGTACGGCGGCCTCGAGTTGGGTGCGGCCGGTTTTTTGGGGCTTTGTATCCTGCGGCCGGAACTGACCGAGGCCGGACTGTGGTTTCAGCTGCTCGCGCTCGGCGGCCTCGCGCTCGGGCGGCTACTCGGCATCTCGGTCGAGCGCGGCGGCGTTTCTCGCCTGATCTGGCTGTTTGCCGCGCTCGAAATCACGGCCGCGCTGCTCACGACCGCAGCGCTCGCGCTCAGGACCTATCCGGCTTGAACAGGGAAGGTGGCGGACGTGCTGCTGCGGGCCGCGCGGTTTATGGCCAATAGGCCATAAACTGAAATGGAGAAACCTGGCGACGTCCAGCAGGTTTATGGCCTATTGGCCATAAAACCGCCATGGCCCTGCGCAGCACTTCCGCCACTAGCCTTTAAAGCGCAGCTGGATGCGCAACGTGCGGCCGGCCTGCGGCAGTCCGCACTGATCGTAGATCGCTTCGTCGGTGAGATTGTCGAGCCCCGCCGCGACCTCGAGCGACGACCAGCGCCTCGAGACCTCCGCGTCGAAACGCTGCGACGCCGCGATGCGCGTCGCGCCGCCCGTATCGGGATTCACGCACTGCTGCGCAGCCGTGTAGCGACCGAACAGATCGAAACGCAGGTCGAGCGGCAACGGTCCGGCAACACCCGCGCCCGCCAGCACGGCAGGCTGGTACTCCGGCACCATGGTGGTGCCGGTGCCCGGATCTTCCAGTCGCGTGCGCTGCACTACCAGATCCGCGTTCATGCTCAGCTCGCCCGCCATTAGTGCGGCTAACAGCTCGACACCGGTGCCGGCCTGCCGGTCGCGGTTGACGCGCTGAAGCTTGCGATTGCCGAGCGCAACGCGCACGATCGCGTCACTCAGCACGTGGTGAAACAGCACGGCCTGAAGCTGCGCGCGGTGCGCCATGGCGAGCGACGCGCCGGCCTCGAGCGCGACCAGCTGCTCCGGTCGCAGCTGCGGGTTCGGCTCGAAACGGCCGAGCGCTCCCGAGTACAATTCGCGCAGGGATGGAAAACGCGCGCGCCGGCTCGCGCCCGCATGCACGACCACGCTGGCGCCGAGCGGTGACGTGAATCCCGCACGCGCGCCCCACTCCGTCAGTGCGCCGAGCGCCGGTTTGGCGCCGCTCTCCGGCGTGTCCGCGCCGTCGATCGCGATGCCGATGGAAACGCGCGTGCCGCGCAGCAGGTCGCTCAGCTGCCAGTGCCCCTCGAGCGCGCCGCTCCACAGGCGCTGACGGTAGGACGCAGCGCCGCCGGGGGTCAGCAGCTCGTCATGATTGACATCGGCGTACGTGAGGCCGGCGCGCAGCTCGCCCGCGGCGCCGAGACTCTGGTCCGCCCGCATTCGCACGGTCAGGTTGTGATCTTCGGACTCTTCGCTTTCAGTGACGCCGTCGTACGCGCGCGAAGCGAACTCGTCGATGCGCGTGCGGCCGATGTCGGTGCCGATGCTCAATTCGACGTCGCCCACGCCGCCCACCGGCGACTTCCGCAATCCGGTTCCGCCCGCCACCACCGTGAACAGGCGCGAAGCCTCCGGATAACGCCAGAAACGCGGCTCGGAGACGTGCAGCTCGGCGGGAATGCCGCGCTCCGCGTGATAGGCCGA
>JBQTJO010000190.1:0-8754 GCA_052387015.1 Gemmatimonadota bacterium | reverse complement strand
TCCGGATTTCAACTTCCGGTCTTTGCGAGGCAATGCGGTGCTGCGCTGGGAGTACCGTCCCGGCTCTACGCTGTTCCTGGTCTGGCAGCAGCAACGCTCGGGACAGCAGCCGTTCGGCGATTTCAGCCTGTCACGCGATGTGGATGCGATCTTCGATCAGCACGCCGACAACATCTTCCTCATGAAAGTGAGCTACTGGCTGCCGCGCCGAGCGAAGCGCACGTTGTAGATGCGGCCGCGCTGGTCCTCGCTGATGTAGAGTGAGCCGTCCGGCGCGACCGCCAGACCGACGGGCCGGTGCTCGGCATTGCCGGGATCCTTCCTGCCGCCCGCGAAACCATCCGCGAAGATCTCGTAATCGCCCGCCGGCATGGCGCCGCGGAACGGCACGAACACCACGTTGTAGCCATCCTGATCGCGACGATTCCAGGAGCCGTGAAACGCGATGAAGGCGCCACCCCGGTAGCGCTCCGGAAACTGCGCGCCGTCGTAGAAGACCAGACCGTTCGGCCCCCAGTGCCCGGGAAAACCCATGAGCGGCCGCGCAACGCTCGCGCAGCGCTCCTGCTTCACGCCGTCGCCGCCGTATTCGGGCGCGAGGACCTTCTGATTGCTGCGCCAGTCGTGGTAGCAGTACGGCCAGCCGAAGTCCACGCCCGCCGGCACGCGCATGAACTCCTCGGACGGCAGTACATCCGCGTCGCGCCGCGAGTACAGCTCGCTGAACTGCCCGAGCTGATCGCGGCCGTGCTGCGTCGCGAAGAGCGAGCGGAACGCGGGATTCCAGGTCAGCCCCACCGCATTGCGGATGCCGGACGCGTAACGCTCGCCGTCCGCCAGCGTTTGGTTCTTTTTCGACGTCGTGAACTTCCAGATCGCGGCGCGCTCGCTCAGCTCCCTGCACGGGTTCTCACCGCCGCACACGTTCCCCGCTGATCCGATGCTCACGAACAGCCCGCTCGAGTCGCCCAGCGCCAGGCTCCGGCTGCTGTGACCACCCGCCGGCATGCCTCGCACGATCGTGTCCGGCCTGCCGAGCGCGCCGAAGTCCGCGCTGTCGATGCGGAAGCGCAGCACCGCCGACGGCGTCGAGAAGTAGAGCGAGTCGCCGCGCAGCGCGATGCCGGAACCGCCTTCGAGCGAAGTCTTGACCAGCACATCGGCGCGTCCGTCGCCCGAGGTGTCGCGCAGCGCGAGCACGCCGCCATCGCCGCCCTCGAGCGCCACGTACACATCGCCATTGGACGCGACCGCAATGTGGCGCGCGCTACCGACTTGATCCGCGAATACGCGCGCGCAGAAACCCTCCGGCAGCGTGAGGCCGGAATTGCCCGAATCGCACTCAACCATCTGCTGCACCGGCTCGCCGCCACACGAAATCGCGAATATGGCAAACAGCAGCAGGATATTATGAACCCGCATCAAACGCGTGCACGCTGAACATGGCCTTTCTCGACACGACATGCTTGACAAATCGCTACCGGTGAGTCCATTGTCGCAGAAGTGGAATGCCCAACTTGATTAACTCTCCTACCTCACACGCTTCGGTAAAAATGATCCGACATTTTGATAGTCGATCCACGTCGGCCAAGCGCCTCTCGGCCTGTCTAGTCGTGATAGCCGTGGCATTGACGAGTTGTGCCGAAGATCCAGCCCATTATGATTATGACGGGAGGGCGTTGGAATTCTCGGCCGTGAAGTAACGAGCTGAGTACGATAGACGAAGAGTTTCTCGCCATCTCAGAGAAATTGCCAGAGTTTGCTGGCTATTACATGGACGACGGGCGTTTGGTCGTTAGATTGGTCGACATCACCGCGGCTCCACGCACACAAGAGACATTACAACAGTTCCCATCAGCTCGAGCGAGAATGCAACGTGGCACACTGTTTGAAACCGCGCGCTATTCCTTTCAGGAACTGAACCGAACACGAAGCATGCTCGGCGATGTGTTTAGAATCGGAGCAACTTCTATAGACATAGATGAGGTCAGTAACGCAGTACGAATTGGAGTCGCGAACGCCGAAGCTGAGAAGACAATCAACGCGCACTTGCGAGGACGAGCACTCACGATGTCCCAGATCAGCTTGGTGATTGAGAAGCTGCCAAGGCGAAGTGAATACTTGCACTCGTACATAAGACCAGTCCTTGGCGGAATCACGATCTACACGAGTAAGCCGACACGCTGCACTTATGGGTTCAACGCGATGAATGGCGGCCAGCGCGTGATGTTCCTGAATTCGCACTGCACGAAGCGAATGGCGGCGGTGGACAGTGACACGGTCTATCAGGACTCTCAAGTGCCGTCGCATTTTATGGCCGTGGAGTGGAAAGACCCGTATCCCTACGTGTACCTGAATGGGCCGTACCCCTGTAACATATACTCGTGTCGAAAGTCTGACGCTGCTGCCGCGATCCTCACTGCAAGTGTTTCATCGAGTCTCGGGAAAATAGCCTATCCAACGCAGTACTCGCCATCGTTGGAGTTTGATCCCGGATTTCCTGCTACGATCACTTCAACCAAGAGTTCGGGAGCCGTTGGCGACCCGGTTATCAAAGTCGGCCAAACGACAGGCCGCACGGAGGCCCTCATTACCCAGACCTGTGTTACCTATGGCCCGTACCAGGTGACCTGCACCTGTTTTGCCAACAGCGAGCGGACGGTACGGCCCCCGTGTTCGACGGTGGTGACAGCGGTTCACCCGTTTTCGAGCTGGTGGATCCGGTTAACCGCGGTGTGCGGCTTTATGGAATTGCTTGGGGATATGAAGATATCTACAAACGCTTTTTCGTGTTTAGTCCGTTTGGGCAAATGGAGCAGGAATTTGGCACAATTACTGTCTGGTAAACTAAGCGTGATCGTGTGCGCCATGTTCCTTGCGTGGAGTATGGCATGCAGTGACCCCGTTGACAGCGAACTGATAACGGATTCCGACACGAACTCGGTTACTGTAAACGGCGTACAGTACCGCGGTCACACAGAACCGGCTGGGGCCACTTTGCGAACAACGATAATCATGCTGAACGAGTCGAACGCGGAGCTCCTCATCGAATTGAGTGGTTGCGCACTTCGAGTTCGCGCATTCGATAATTCTGATGCCGCTGGCGTGCCTGTCTGGGATTCAGGCGTTAACCGGCCGCCGTGTCAAGGCGCCATTTGGCACTATCGGCTCGCTCCGGGTGACTCAGCCGGCCACGAGGAGAACGCTTTTTTGAACTTGACGGCGGGCAGGCGCTACTATTTTCGAACGACGTTAGCACCTAACGACTCTATGATCGTGCTGAAAACAGGTAGTCTCGACCTGCGGTAACAGTTGGGGTCTCACGTGCTGAAAAGAGCAACCCCCCTCAGCAGGATGCATCAAAGGCGTGCACGCTGAACCTGAGTGCGGCATCCGTCCATACCGCGCGCGGCGTGAAGCCGGCGCGCACGCCCAGAGACTGGAAGGACGCGACGTCGTACTTGTACGAGTACTCGGTCAGAACCGCCTCGCCGGCCGCGAAGCCGATGCGCTTTGCTCCGACTCTGACACGCTGGTGTACGCGGCTGACCAGATACATCTCGATGCGGTGGTCCTTCTCATTGTAGACTGCGCGGTGCTCGAACTGCGCCGGATCGAAGTCGCCGGCACACACACGATTGATGTGGCTCAGCATGTTGAGATTGAACGCGGCGGTCACGCCGGCCGCGTCGTTGTAGGCACGCTCCAGCGTAGCCCTGGCCTTGCGCAGGTCGACACCGATCAGCAGTCCGCCGCCCTTGCCCGCGAGGCGCGCCGCGTTGCGCAGAAACGCCAGCGCTTCGGCCGGCTCGAAATTGCCGACGGTCGAGCCCGGAAAGAAGACGATCGTGCGCGCGCGCGTGTGCGGCAGCTCGATGCCGTGCGTGTAGTCCGCGCAGACCGGCCGCACCGCGATGGCCGGAAACGCGGCGCCGAGCGAGCGTGCGAATTTGCCCAGTTGCGGTTGCACGATGTCGATCGGCACGTATTCACTCGGAGTGTCCAGCTGGTCAAGCAGAACGCGCGTCTTCTCGCCGCTGCCGCTGCCGAATTCCACAACGCGCGCGCCCGCACCGATCCAGCGCGCCATGGCAGCGCCGTGCGTGCGCAGAATGCTCAGCTCCGTGCGCGTCGGATAGTACTCGGGCAGTCTGCAGATGCGTTCGAAGAGCGCCGCGCCGGCGTCGTCGTAGAAGAGCTTGCACGGCAGCCGCTTGTGCGGCGCACTCAGCCCCGCCACCACCTCTGCCAATAGTGCAGCATCGACGCGTGCGCTCCTGAGCGTGAGCGGATTCACGTCGGATCCTGCGCCAGCCGGATGCCCATGAACTGCCAGGTCGCGTCCGGCGCGAAGAAGTTGCGGTAGCTGCGCCGGATGTGCGTGCGCGACGTCGCACACGAGCCGCCGCGCAGGACGAACTGGTTGCACATGAACTTGCCATTGTACTCGCCCACCGCGCCAGGCGCCGGCCTGAAGCCCGGATATGGCGAGTACTGCGAGCGCGTCCACTGCCACGCGTTACCGAACATGGGAGCATGGGAGCGTGGGAGCATGGGAGCATGAGAGCATGGGTGGAACAGCCCGCTCTCGACAAAATTCTCATCCATCGCGCTCCCGCCTCCACCTCCGCTCCCGCCTCCGCCTCCGCTCCCGCCTCCACTCCCGCCTCCGCCCGCCGCGACTTCCCACTCGGCCTCGGTCGGCAGGCGCGCACCCTTCCAGCGCGCGTACGCGTCCGCCTCGAAGTAGCTGACGTGGCAGACCGGCTCGTGCTCGTCCACTTCGCGCATGCCCGAGAGTGTGAACAGCAGCCATTTGCCGCCTTGCTTCTCCCAGTAGAACGGCTCGCTCCACTGATGCTGGCGCACCGCATCCCAGCCCGCGGACAACCACAGCTCGGGGCGTTGATAGCCGCCGGCCTCCATGAACTCGAGATATTCGCCATTGCTGACCAGGCGCGAGGCGAGCGCGAACGACTCGACGAACTCGCGATGGCGCGGGGTCTCGTTGTCGTACGCGAAGCCGTCGCCATCGTGACCGATCTCGTGCACGCCCGCGTCGAACTCGCGCCACTCGAGCGGCGGGCTCTCATGCATGCGCGGAGGCGTGACATTCCGGTACGCCGGCCGCAGCGGATTCACCGAGAAGACGTGCTTGATGTCGGTCAGCATCAGCTCCTGGTGCTGCTGCTCGTGATTGATGCCAAGCTCCACCAGCTCGTGCAGCCGCCGGCCATCGTCATCATGCGCGCGCTCGAGGAGCTCGCCCATGCGCTCGTCCACGTGCACCCGATACGCGAACACCTCGCGCACGGTCGGCCGCGAGATGTAGCCGCGCTGCGCACGGCAGTGGCGCTCCCCGGCCTGCACGTAATACGAGTTGAAGAGATACTGATAAGTCGGATTCAGCGGCTCGTAATCCGGCACGAACGGCTGCAGCACGAAAGTTTCGAAGAACCAGCTGGTGTGAGCGAGGTGCCACTTGGTGGGGCTGACGTCAGCCATCGATTGCACGACGTAGTCTTCCGGCTCGAGCCCTTCGCACAGCTGCTCCGTGAAGCGGCGCACGGTGCGGTAGTGCTCGAGCATCAGAAGCGGATCTCCATCTCGATCTCCGGCGCCCAGAGCGAATAATCGAGAGTCCTGAAGCCGGCGCTCGCGTACGAGCGGATCGCCGGGATGTTGCTCGGCTCGACCGACAGCCAGACGCGCCGGCAGCCGTTCTCGCGCGCACGCGCGACGGCCAGCTTGTTCAACGCGCTGCCGATGCCACGACCGCGCATCGACTGGTGCAGAAAATTCGCCAATTCGGTCTCTCCTTCGTGCTCCATAGGCATGAGCATGACATGACCGCACAACCCGCCGTCGACTTCCACCACCAGGTGCACACCAGTATCGAGAATGCGGTCCAGCCAGCGCCGGATCGCGCCATCGTCCTCGGGCGGCAGCCCCTGTGCCGCGCGCTTGGGCTCGAAGGTGCGGTACAGCGCCGCCAGGCGGGCGCGGTCGGCCGGCAGCTCCAGCTCACGCACGCGAAAGGCCCGGCCGCGATTGTCGACCAGCTCGATCGGTAATTGTGCCACGACGTTCAAAACGCGAGTCCCCACCCCGTAAGAATCGGCATCACCCTGGAGGCAACCGCCCGCACCGTCTTGCGATTGTTCTCGTGCTCGTAATCGGTCACGGTCTCGTAATCGACGCGGTCACGCAGCGTAGCCGGCAGGGTGCGGCCGGCCTCACGCTCCAGTTCCTCGAGCCACTCGCGCGGTATCTCATCTGCGACATCGATGCCGCGCAGCGCGCTCCAAACCAGCGTCCACGCGCGCGGCACCACATCATAAACCGCGTAACCGCCGCCGCCGGTTCCTATCACGCGTCCCGCGCAGTGCCGGTCCGCGATCTCGCAGACGCGGCGGGTCAGCTCTTGGTAGATCCAGGTTGTACAGCGCAGGTGCGTCAACGGGTCCAGCGCGTGCGCATCGCAGCCGTTCTGAAGCACGATCACATCGGGTGCGAACGCGGCCGCCAGCCTGGGCACCAGCTCCTGAAAAGCCGCGAGCACGCAGGCGTCGCCGGAATTGGGCTCGAGCGGCACGTTCACCGAGTAGCCGTAGCCATCACCCTCGCCGATCTCGTCCACGAAGCCGGTGCCCGGGAACAGGTACGCGCCCGACTCGTGGAGCGAGACGGTCAGCACCTCCGGATCGGCGTAGAAGATGGACTGCACGCCGTCGCCGTGATGCGCGTCGTAATCGATGTACAGGACGCGCGCGCCGTGCTGCTTCTGCAGCCAGCGAATCGCGATCGCCAGGTCGTTGTACACGCAGAAGCCGGAGGCCTGGTTGCGCTGCGCGTGGTGCAATCCGCCCGAGATGTTGAACGCGCGCGTCGCCACGCCGCTCATCACCTGCTCCGCGGCGACCAGCGTAGCGCCAACCACATGCGCGCAGGCTTGGTGCATGCCCGGCACGACCGGCACGTCTTCGGTGCCGAGGCCGTAGCGCGCGTTGGGCCGGGCGCGCTTCACCGCCTCGATGTATGCGCGCGTATGGACGCTGAGCAGCTCGTCGTCGCTCGCCTCGCGCGGAGTCGCGAGCAGCACGTCGTCGCCATCGAGCAGATGCATGGCCCGCATGAGCGAGAGCGTCAGCTCGAGCCGGCGCGGGTTCAGCGGGTGCTCCGGCGCGAAGCGGTACGACGCGAGCGCGTCGCCCCAGACGAATGCGGTTCTGATCGGCGTGGCTCGACAGGGTACTGGGTGCGGGGAACTTTTCCAACGTAGATTCCGTAAAGGACGCCCGCAAGCATGGAGAGGCCTTATGCGACGTCGTCTCCTGCCGTATCTCGTTCTTTTCTCGTTAGTCCTTTGCGCGCCTGCATTTGCGCAAACCGGCCAAGGCGAGCACGTGACCCGCGGCCTGGCCGCGCTCGAGCGCTTCGAGCAGGCCGGCGATGCGGAGGCCGCGGCCGATGCGGCGCGCTCCTTCGCGCTCGCGCTGCGCGAGAACCGCGACGATGCCTGGGCGCATTACGGTCTCGGCATGACCCTCTTCAAGGCGAGAAAGACCATGGCGATCGTGCGGCGCTACGGCGCGGCCGATGGCGAAGCCATTTTCGTCGCGAAGCGCTCGCTGCTGCGCGCGCTCGACCTGAAGCCCGATTTCAGGGAAGCGGCCGAGGCGCTCGCGCTGGTCGCGGCCAGGCTGGAGGACACGAGCGCGCTCGAGCGTGCGCGCGGCGTTCTCGGCAAGCGCGACGATCGCGCCGGCAATGCCGCGTGCCTGGCCGGCATCGATGCATGGAACGAGGCGTCGGCGGCTGCGTGCGCGGCCGATCTCGACATTATCGCCAGCGATCATGAGCGGCAGGCGCTGCGCGCGGGCACGCTGGGCGAGCGCGCAGCGGCCGTGCGGCTGTTCTGGCAGAAGCGCGCGGTGCGCGATGGCGTGAGCAGCGAGCAGCGCATCGGCGAGCACTATCGCAGACTCGCGATTGCGCGCCGCGATTACCGGCGCCCGGAACGGCGCGGGGCGCCCGGCCCCGGCGCGATCGTGAAGCCGCACGCCGCGCGCGCGACGGAGATCGATGACCGCGGCGTCATCTACGTGCGCTACGGCGAGCCGTTCGACAAGATCAGCGTCACCAATGCGCTCACACGCGCAAACGAAACGTGGGCCTACCGTCAGCCGGACGGATCCGTGCAGCACTTCCGGTTCGCCGCGCTCGATTTCTCGAGCGGCTATCAGCTGGTCTCCGATCCCGTGGCGATGCTCAATGTCGGTTTCGACAGCTTCCGAATGGGAGGTCCACGTGCGTGGGCCCGCCTCGCGTCCGACCAGAATTTCGCGAACGCGACGCATTTCTTCGACGAGCAGGGGCGCTACGATCCAAAATGGCGCCTGCTGTCCATGCGAATTTCTTCTCTGCACACGCAGCTGATGGCCGGCTCCAGCAACTGGGAGAACACGGCCGGCGACATCCACATGGACAATCTCGCGTGGAGCAAGCAGAACGAGATCAGCGTGCGCGCCGCCCTCGAGCGCGACCTTGCCGCCCCCGCCTTCGAGAAGCCGCTGGTCGTGTTCCACGATTTCGCGACCTTCCGCGGTCGTGGCTGCACCGACCTGGTCTTCTCGCTGGCGGCACCCGCGCCAGCCTACCGTGTACTGGTAAATGTCGCCGACACGCTGAGCTGGGAAACGCAAACGGTCGACAGCCTCGTCTCCCGTGAGGCGCCCGCCGGTTCGTACCTGC
>JBQTJO010000189.1:0-9136 GCA_052387015.1 Gemmatimonadota bacterium | reverse complement strand
GGTGATCCGGGTGCAGGCCACGCACGGCTGGGTGCCGCTGCGAGCCGGGGAGATCTGGCAGTATCGCGGCTTGCTCTACTTCCTGGCCTGGCGCGACATCAAGGTGCGCTACAAGCAGACGACTCTGGGTGTCGGCTGGGCGATCCTCCAGCCCGCGCTGCAGACGCTGGTCGCGACCATCGTGTTCGGCCGCTTCATGAACGTGCAGACGTTCGGCGTGCCGTATCCGGTGCTGTCGCTCTCCGGCATCCTGCCGTGGGTATTTTTCTCACATGTCGTGATGGCCGCATCCGACAGTGTGGTCGGAAACTCGAATCTGATCACGAAGATCTATTTCCCGCGCCTGATCGCACCGCTCGCGACCGTGATGGCGAGCTTTACGGATTTCCTGATTTCCTTCGCGCTGCTGCTGGTCCTGATGGTCTTCTACCAGGTCGTGCCGGGCGGCGCGATCGTGCTGCTGCCGCTCTTCATCCTGCTCGCGATAATGACCGCGCTGGCAGTCGGTGTCTGGTTTGCGGCGCTCAATGCCCAGTTTCGCGATTTCCGCTATATTCTTCCCTTCTTCATGCAGTTCTGGCTGCTCGCATCGCCCGTCTACTACTCGAGCCAATCCGTGCAGTCGCCTTGGATCCAGAACCTGTACGGACTGAATCCGATGGTTGGCGTCGTCGAAGGCTTTCGCTGGGCTCTGCTGCGGCAGGAGCCGCCTTCGGCGATGATCCTGATTTCGGCCGTGATCACGGGCGTGCTGCTGATCAGCGGGCTGTACTTCTTCCGGCGCGTCGAGCGGACGTTCGCGGACCTGATCTGATGAGTGTTGCGATTCGCGCGGCAGGGCTGGCCAAGCAGTACCGGATCGGTGAGATCGGGCGCGCGCGCTATCAGACGCTGCGCGACACGATTGCGCAGCTGCCGCGCAGCATTCTCGGTCGTGCGCCCGTGCAGCGGCCGCAGTCGACCATCTGGGCGCTCGAGGATGTCAGCTTCGAGCTCCGGCATGGCGAGGTGCTTGCCATCATCGGCCGCAACGGGGCGGGCAAGAGCACGCTGTTGAAGGTGCTGTCCCGCATTACCGAGCCGACACGCGGGCATGCCGACATCTGCGGCCGCATTGGCGCTCTGCTCGAAGTCGGCACCGGCTTTCACCCGGAGCTGACCGGGCGGGAAAACGTATACCTGAACGGCGCGATCCTGGGCATGCGGAGAGCCGAGATCACCGCGCAGCTCGATGAGATACTCGCCTTCGCGGAAGTCGAGCGCTTCGCGGACACGCCGGTCAAGTTTTTCTCCAGCGGAATGTATCTGCGCCTGGCGTTCGCGGTCGCGGCGCACATGGAGCCCGAGATTCTGATCGTCGATGAAGTGCTCGCGGTCGGTGACGCCGCGTTTCAGCGCAAATGCATGGGCAAGATGAGCGATGTCGCGCGCGCGGGCCGCACGGTGGTCTTCGTCAGCCACAACATGAGCGCGGTCACCCACCTCTGCACCTCCGGCCTCGTACTGGAACGCGGGCGCGTCGACTTTCACGGCGCTGTGAGGGACGCCGTCACTCACTACCACGATCTGGTGTTGTCGGCGACGCCGGGGCGCGACGGGCGCGAGCCGCACGTTATCTTCCAGGAGGAGCCGCAGCCGGAAGCGGACTTCTCGATGACGCGCATCGAGCTGCTGGATGAGGACGGCCATGCCAAGCCCGATCTGGCAACCTGGGACCGGGCCCGCTTCCGCTTTCACTTCTACTGCCGGCGTCCGGTTCAGCGCGGCTCTGTGGTGCTCGAGATCCGCACGCTGGAAGGTGCACGTCTGATCGTGCTTTCGACCCAGCCGGATGGAACCATGCCGCTCAGCTTCAGCGCAGGTTTTCAGGCGGTGGATTGCGTCATCGACGAGCTGCCGCTCGCGGCGGGTGATTACGCGGTCGCCGCGGCACTCGCGATTCCGAACATGGAGCGGCTCTGGTTCAGGCACGAGGCCGGCACTTTCAGCGTGCTGCCGAAGGACATCTACGGCTCCGGCCACGCGCCGGTCGTGCAGCGCTCCGCACTCGCGCTGCACCATTCCTGGAGGGCGGTGCCCATGGCGGGTCATGATGGCTGAACGGATCGTCCTGTGGGGCGCCGGCGGCCATGCGCGCGTCGCCGCGGACAGCGCGCGACTCGCCGGTTATGAGCTCATCGGGTTTGTCGACGACGTGACGCCCGCGCGGCGCGGCGAGAGCTTCGCCGGTGCGTCGGTGCTCGGCGGCCGGGAAGCGCTCGAGCGCGCGCATGCCGAAGGTGTGCGCTGTGCGTTCGTCGCGGTTGGTGACAATGCGGCGCGGGTCCAGCTCGGCATCTGGCTGGCCGCGCACGGTTTCGACCAGCCGGTCCTGATCCATCCGGCGGCCGTGGTCGCCACCGGGGTCGAGCCCGGACCGGGAACGCTGGTCGCAGCCGGCGCGATCGTAAATCCCGGAGTCCGGCTCGCAGCGCACGTGCTCATCAACACGGGCGCGACCGTCGATCACGACTGCACCATAGAGGACGGCGTGCACATCGCGCCGGGCGCGCACCTCGCCGGCTGGGTGCGCATCGGGCGGCTGGCGCTCATCGGCGTCGGTGCGGCGATCGCCGACCGCGTCAGCATCGGAGCGGGCGCGACCGTCGGCGTCGGCGCGGCCGTGGTCGAGAACGTCGAGCCGGGCACCGTGGTCGCGGGCGTTCCCGCAAAACCGCTGCGGCCGGCATGAAGCGCAGCATCGACGATCTCGCCATCTTCGGCGGTACTCCCCGCTTTGACGAGCCGGTGCATGTCGGACGGCCGAACATTGGCGACCGCGATCGGCTGATCGGCCGCATCAGCGCGGCGCTCGATCGCAAATGGCTGACCAACGACGGCCCGTACGTGCGCGAGCTGGAAGCCCGCCTCGCGCGCTGGCTGGGGGTCGAGCACTGCATCGCGATGTGCAACGGCACGGTCGCGACCGAAGTGCTGGTGCGCGCGCTCGCGCTTTCCGGTCAGGTCGTCATGCCGTCGTTCACGTTCATCGCTACACCGCACGCCTATACATGGCTCGGCTTGGAGCCCGTGTTCTGCGACGTGGATGCTGCGACGCACACGATCGATCCTGCGCACGCCGCAGCGCTCATCGGCGAGAAGACCTCCGCGGTCGTGGGAGTCCACCTGTGGGGCGGCGGCTGCGACGTCGAGCGGCTCACCGCGCTCACGCGGACGCGTGGCATCGCGCTGCTGTTCGATGCGGCGCACGCGCTGGGCTGCACGTTGGACGGCAGGATGATCGGTGCATTCGGCGCCGCCGAGGTCTTCAGCTTCCACGCGACGAAGTTCTTCAACACGTTCGAAGGCGGCGCCGTAACCACCAACGACGGCGGGCTCGCGCGCGAGCTTCGCCTCATGCGCAATTTCGGTTTCCGCGGGTACGACGACGTGGCGACGGCCGGAACCAATGCAAAGCTGAACGAGATCAGCGCCGCCATGGGTCTGACCGCAATGGACGAGCTCGATGCGCTGCTGGAGCTGAATCGAAGCCGCTTCGAGCAGTACGAGCGGGATCTCGCCGGCATCGCGGGGCTGCGCATGGTGCGCCCCTCCGCGGGTGAGCGCAGCAACTACCAGTACGTCATTCTCGAGATCGGCGAAGGCGCCGGATTGACAAGGGACCAGCTGCTCGCGCTGCTCTGGGCCGAGAACGTGCGCGCCCGCCGTTACTTCTATCCTGGCTGCCACCGGAGCGCGCCCTACGCCCTGCGCCCAAGCGCGCCGCTGCCGGTTACCGAGCGACTGGTTCGGGAGGTGCTGGTGCTGCCGGCCGGCGGCTCGGCTTCGGCCGATGATGCGCGCGCCATCACCGCCCTGATTCGCTTCGCGCTCCAGAACGCCGGCGCGCTGGCCGTCCGGATTCCCGCGCAAATTCCCGCGGGCGAAGTGACGGCATGACGGTCCCGCGCATCTCGTTCGTGGTGCTGTCGTACAACTACGCGCGCTACATCGGCGATTGCATCGCGAGCATCCTGGGACAGCAGGGCGGCCACGATTTCGAAGCGATCGTCGTCGATGACGCGTCGACCGATGATTCCGACGCGGTCATCCGCAGCTTCAGTGATCCGCGCATTCGGTATATCCGTCACGAGCGCAATCTCGGTCATGCCGCGACCGTGACGGACGGTCTGCGCGTGGCGCGCGGCGAGCTGGTCGCGCGCATCGACAGCGACGACCGTTACCGCCCGGACTTTCTGGATTCCGTGGTGCCGGTCTTCGATGCGCATCCCGGCGTGGGACTCGTGTACGGTGATGCGGCGCTCATCAGCTGTGGCGGGGAAATTACGCAGGCGGCCGGTGACGTGGTGCACGCCGGTCGGGACTACAAGGGCAGCGAGTATATCGAGTTGCTGCAGAGCAATTTCATCTGCGCGCCCACTGTCATCGCGCGCCGAGAAGCGTGGCTGGCCGCGCTGCCGATCCCGGAGTGGCTGGTATTTCACGATTGGTACTTCACACTCATGATCGCGCGCCGGCATCAGTTCTACTTTCGCTCGAAAGTCATCGCGGATTATCGCGTGCATGCGGCCAACTACCACGTTACGATCCAGCGCAACCGAAGCGACGAGGAATCGGTCATGCGGCTGCTCGATCTGCTTTACTCGCAAGTCGAAGCAGATCCGGCGCTCGAGCGGAAGAAGCAAAACCGGCGCACTGCCATCTACGGCGCGCAGTACGCGCAGCGCGCGCAGACGTATTTCTCCGCGGGGCTGGATCGCGACGCGCGCCGCTGCTTCTGGCAAGCCATACGGCGCCGCCCGGAATACCTGTTGCAGCCGGCGATCGCGCGGCAGTTCGCGGCGACGCTGACCAGCCGCCGCGCATACGAGCGTCTGAAGGCCGTGATCAAGCGCGCATGAAGATCGCGCACCTGCCGTTCTGCTATTATCCCGACCCGGTGGGCGGCACGGAGATCTACGTGCGCGCGCTCGCGCTCGAGCAGAAACGGGCCGGGCACGACCCGATCATCATCGCGCCCGCCGATCAGGCGAGCGTGTACGAGCACGAGGGTCTGAGGGTGTACCGCTACCGGGTCGATTCGCAGGTGGCGGATATCGCCGAGCTGTACGCGGCGGAGAATTCGGTGGACGCGGCGGGGTTCGACCGCATCCTGAGCACGGAAATGCCTGCGGTCCTGCATGTGCATGGCTATACGCGCGCCGTTTCTGAGAACGTGCTGCGCGCCGCCAGAGAGCGCGGCGCGCGCATTGTCTTCACGTATCACACGCCCGCGGCAACCTGCGTGCGCGGTACGCTGCTGCGCTGGGGCGACCGCATTTGTGATGGCCGGCTCGATGCGCAGCGCTGCGCGGCCTGTGTGCTGAACGCGCATGGTGTGCCTCGCCTTGCCGCGCAGCTCGCGGGCATTCTGCCCGCCGGCAGCGCGCGCCGGCTGCGCGGCGGCCGGCTCGCGACCGGCCTGCGCATGCGCGAGCTGGTGGCACGCCGCCATGACAGCATTCGCCGCTTCTTCGAAAACGCGGACCGCGTCGTCGCGACTGCCGACTGGGCGGCCGCGCTGCTCGCGAACATTGGAGTGCCCGCCTCGAAGCTGGTGGTCAGCCGGCAGGGAACCAGCTGCGGCGCGCCGGCGGCGCCGCGCGCCCGATCCGGCGATACGCTCCGCCTCGCGTTCTTCGGGCGCATCGATCGCAGCAAGGGACTGCATGTTCTGCTCGAGGCTCTCGCGCTTATTCGTGGACTTCAACTGGAGCTGCACGTGTATGGCATCGTACAGGCGGAAGATGCGTACGCACGGCGGCTGCGTCGGCAAGCTGCCCGCGACCGGCGCGTAACGTGGCACGAGCCGGTCGCGCAGGACGCGGTCGTCGACACGCTGCGCTCGTACGACGTGCTCGCAGTTCCGTCACAATGGCTCGAGACCGGGCCGCTGGTCGTGCTGGAAGCATTCGCAGCCGGCGTGCCGGTGGTCGGCTCCGACCTGGGCGGCGTGCGCGAGCTGGTGCGTGACGGGCAGGACGGGATTCTGGTCGACGCAACGCAGCCGCGCGCGTGGGCGGCTGCGATCGGGCGGCTCGCGACCGAGCGAACGCTGCTCGATCAGCTGCGCGCGCGCGTGCGGCCGCCGCGCGACATGCAGATCGTCGCGCGCGAGATGGAGCTGCTCTATCGCGACGTGCTGGAGGCGGCGTGAGCCGCGCGCTCGTGATCATCACGTCGTACAACGATGCGCGCACGGTCGCCGCCACCATCGCGTCGGTCGCGGCGCAGGGCGGTATCGAGCGTGTGCTCGAGGTCGCCCTGCTCGATGACGCGTCCGGCGACGACACGGTCGCGCAGGCGCGCGGCGCGTGGACCGGGCCGACGCGGTTTACGGTCGTGGCCACGCCGCACAATCTCGGCCCCTGGGCCAACCTGAATCGTGCGCTGGAGTACGCCGCGGCGCACGCCGACTGGGCCATCGTTCTTCATGCGGATGACACCGCGGAGCCCGGCTGGATCGCGGCGCTGCTCGAGCGCAGCGCGAATTGCCCCGACGACGTCGCATCCATCAGCAGCAGCTGGAACGTTCTGTGGGCCGACGGAAGCCGGATGGGCGGGGAAAACACCGCGGGCTCTCACCGCCGCATTGACGGGGGGCCGGCCGCAGTTGCGGACACGCTGATGCGCGGCTGCTGGTGGAAGCTGTCCGGCGCGGCGATTCGTACGCGCGCATACCAGGACGCCGGTGCTTTCGACGCGCGCTACCCGCAATGCGGCGACTGGGAGTGGCTGCTGCGCGTTCTCGATCGAGGCTGGGCCATCGAATACATCCCGCGCTCGCTGGTCACATACCGGCAGCACGGCGCGACCATGTCCACGCGCGCGATGCGCGAGGATCTGGAGATCACGGATGCGCTGCGGCTGCTCGATCGCTATGCCGCGGTCATGGCGCGCGCGCAGCGCGGCCGATTCATTGCGCGGCGCGCGCGCTATCTCGGCCGGCGCATCGCGCGCGCGGTATACAATTACGATATCCCGCGAATTCGCACTGCATTGCGCACAGCTGCGCAGGTTGCACACAGCGCGCGCAGGCACCTGCTTTGAGCGCGCGCCGCATTCTGTTTGTCCAGTACACGAATCCGGCGGCGTACCCGCCGCTGGAGCACAGCGCGCAGCTGCTCGCGCGCGCCGGCTGGGACGTGCTGTTTGCCGGCATCGAATCGTTCGGGGCGCACGGTCTCGAGCTGCGCCCGCACGACCGCATGCGGGTCGAGCGCATCGGCGGCCGATCGGGCGGCGCGCTCGGCGTCGCGAAATACGCGGCATTCGCCGCGCGGGCGGCCGCGCTCGCGCGCCGCTTCCGGCCGGCCTGGATCTATGCATCCGATCCGCTCGCCGCGCCTGCTGCCCGGCTGATGCGCCGGCTGACGGGCGCACGCGTGGTCTATCACGAGCACGATGTCGCGAGTCCTTCCGCGGGCAGCCGGCAGCGGGCATTCATGCGCGGTCGCGATCGCCTGATCGCCAGCGCGGAGCTGCTGGTCGTGCCGGGCGAGAGGCGGCGCCGGTCTCTGGGCGCGGGCGGCGATCGCGCGCACATCGTCTGGAATTGTCCGCTGCTGGATGAAGTGAGCGGCGCCCATGCGCAGCATGCCGGCGTGAGCCTGGTGTATGCCGGATCCATCACGCCGGACCGACTGCCGCCGAGTTTCATCCATGCGCTCGCGCGGCTGCCGCACGACGTGCGGCTGGACCTTGTCGGCTACGCGACGATCGGCCGGCCCGCTTACGTTGCGGAGCTGTTGAGCGAAGCCTCGAGGCTCGGCGTGCGGGAGCGGGTGACCTATCGTGGCACGCTCCCCCGGCGCGAGCAGCTGCTGGACGCGCTGAGCCGGTGCGACATCGGCATTGCGACGATCAACGCTGCCAGCCCGGATGAGAATCTGCGCGCGATGGTCGGGCCATCCAACAAGCCCTTTGACTACATGGCGCGCGGGCTGCCCTTTCTGGTGGCCGATGATCCCGCCTGGCGCGAGACGTTCGTGCGGCCGGGCTACGCGCTCGCGTGCACGCCGGCCGCGCCGGAGTCGATAGCAGCCGCCGTCGAATCGCTGCTCGATCGCGACCGGCGGGCCGCCATAGGCGAGCGTGCACGCGCGCGCATCGTGTCCGAGTGGAATTACGAGCGGCAATTCGCGCCCGTACTGGCCGCGCTCGGTGCCTGATGCGCATCGCCATCGGCGTGCACGGACGCTTTTTCGCCTTCGACATCGCGCGCGGCCTGCTCGAGCTGGGCGAGGACGTGGCGCTGTTCACGAACTATCCCGCGCGCATTGTCGAGCGCTTCGGTTTCCCCGCCCAGTGCACGCGCGGTCTGACCGCGCACGGCGTCGCAATGCGCGTCGCGAACCGGCTGTTTCGGGGCCATACACCCGACGCGCTGGAAGCGCTGCTCAAGCGCAGCTTTGGCGCCTGGATCGCAGCGCGGCTCGCAGCTGAGAGATGCGATGTCGCCTACTGCTGGAGCGGCATTGCCGAGGAATGTTTCCAGAGCACAAACAGCCTGAAGGTGCTGAATCGCTCCTCCCTGCACATTTCGATTCAGCATGCATTGCTCAGTGAAGAGGCGGAGCGGGTCGGGCGCGCCATCGACCGGCCATCGCGGTGGATCATCGAGCGCGAGCAGCGTGAATACCGGCTGGCCGACCTGATCGTGGTGCCATCCGAGGCTGCGCGCCGCAGCTTCGAGACCGCCGGCTTCGGCACGGCGCAGGTCGTGGTGGTGCCGTTGACGGCCGGTCTGGATTTCTGGCGCCTGCAAAAGCAGGTGGTAGACGAGCGCATCCGCCGCATCACGCGTGGCGATCGGCTGCGTGTTCTGTTCGTCGGCGCTCTCTCCTTTCGAAAGGGCCTGTACGATCTGGCAAGTGTAGTAACGGTGCTGAGCAGCCGAATGGATTTTCGTTTCACGGGCGAAGTCCTCGCGGAGTGCCGCGCGCTGGCGGCGCGTCTGGCCGGCGAGGCGCGCATCGATGGACACGTGCCCGAGGCCCGGCTGCGCGCAGCGTACGCCTGGGCGGACGTGCTCGTGTGCCCTTCCATCGAAGACGGCTTCGCGGTCGTGCTGGCCCATGCGCAGGCAGCGGCGCTT
>JBQTJO010000188.1:0-5245 GCA_052387015.1 Gemmatimonadota bacterium | reverse complement strand
ACTGCGCTACGGGAAGGCGCTACGGGAAGGCGCTACGGAACTGCGCTACGGAACTGCGCTACGGAACTGCGCTCACGGGCTGGCCGCCCATCACTTGCGGTTGGCCTCCAGCGCTTCGTGTGCGCGTGAGATCGGCGTCGACGTCGCTCAGTACGAGTCATGCTATCGGGAAGACCGGGGCAAAGCGCGCACGCGCCGAAACAACAGCGTGGCGCGCGAGCTGCGAGTCCGCGCCACGCCGACCTTCTTCATCAATGGCCGCATCGTGCAAGGCGCACCGCCCTTCGAGTTGTTTCGCGCCTTGCTCGAGAACGCGGCGGGCAATCGTTGACCGACTGTTGTGACCGGGGTTTTCAGGCCACAGTCTGATGCGCGCCGCTGCTATTGCCGCGGGCATTGAGCACCAGCACGATGTTGACGGCGATGATCACGATCGACGCCAGAAACAGGTGCGTACCGCCCTGGCTGAGTCCCAGCTTGCCCCACGGGTCGAGTATCTGTTTCCAGCTCGCCACCGTCGAAATCGCGTTTACGCCCAGCGCGATCCATGCGGCCGAAACGCGAAAGAAGCCGGCCGCCAGCAGCGCTCCGAGCGCGATCTCCAAAATACCGAAAGCGACCACGCCCGCTCCGACGTTCAGCAGATAGAAGTGCTGGAAAATTTGCTCTGCACCCTCCGCTGCAATGATCTTGTCCACGCCCCAGAGGGCGAGAAAAATGCCCATCGCTATTCGCAGCGCCGGAATCGTCCACTTCGAGACAGCCGCTTCGTTGCTCATGCCGATTCCCCCCTTCATTGGAGCAGGGTTTCCAAACTGCAACGATTGCTGGCGTGCCGCTACGGCGCATGAGCTCGATCGGGAACCGTTCCGATGGATTGACCGGTTAATGGTGTAGGTACAACGCACGCGGCGAGCGCGAGGTCGGGATGAGAATTTACGTGCTGGGCGGCTTTCTGGGCGCGGGCAAGACGACTCTGGCGCGCGCACTCGCGCGGCATTTCGAGCAACACGGCGAGCGGGTCGTCATCATCACCAATGATCAGGGCCGTTCGCTGGTGGACACTTCGCTCTGCGAGCGCGACGGCATCCAGGTGCGTGAAATCACCGGCGGCTGCTTCTGCTGTCGCTACGATGATCTGGAGGAAGCGCTGCTCGCGGCCGAACGCGCCGGCGCAACCGTCACCATTGCGGAAGCCGTCGGCAGCTGCACGGACCTGGTCGCGACGGTGATCGCGCCGCTTCTCGATCGTCACGGCGCACGCTTCGAGCTGGCGCCGATCGCGGTGCTGGTGGATCCGTGGCGGCTGAGCGATGTCGAATCCGGCGCGGTGCACGACGACCTCGCGTACCTGGTCCGCAAGCAGATCGAGGAAGCCGATATCGTCTTGCTCACGCGCCTCGATTTGCAGCCGCCCGACGTCATGCCGTATGTACGCGCAATCCGTCGCGATGTCCCGGTACTCGCGGTCTCCGGCACGACGGGTGAAGGGCTGGATCGCTGGCTGGAAGCCGTTCCCGCGCGAGTGGCGGCTCCACTTCTGATCGACTATGACCGCTACGCGCGTGCCGAATCGCTGCTCGGCTGGAGCAACGCGCGCGTCCACATCACAGCCGCCGAAGCGTTCAATCCGGCGATGCTCATGCGCGATTTTCTCGATGCATTGCGGCATGCACCCGTCGCGCACGTGAAGCTCGTGAGCGTCGATCCGCGAGGCGGCCGCGCCGCCCTCGTCCGCTGCGGCGACGCGCCCACGGTGGCTGCCGACGCCCTGCCCGCGCTGGTCCGCGAAACGCGCTGGCTGCTGAACGCACGCGTAGCATTGCCTCCCGACGAATTGCAGGCGCTTCTCTGCAACGCCCTCGAACAGGCGGCCGCACCGGCACAGGTGGCATGGGAGGAATTCGCCTGTTTTCAGCCGTCCCCACCGATGCCGCGGCACCGTTACGCGCTCCGCCCGGCGATATGATGCGGCGCGGCGCCGGCGCGGCCCTGTTGCTAGCCGCCCTGCTGGCAAATCCTGCAACGGCTCAGTTGCGCGGCGAGTGGCGCACGGATTTTGCACGCCACACCGTCCCGCTCGAGGAGATCGTATCGGGCGGGCCGCCGAAGGATGGCATTCCGGCCATCGACCGGCCGCGCTTCGAGTCGGTTGCAGCCGCACGCAAATGGCTGCCGGATCGCGAGCCCGTCATCGTGGTCGAATACGGCGGAGAAGGCAGAGCGTATCCCTACCGCATTCTCATGTGGCACGAGATCGTCAATGATCGCATAGGCGATCTTCCGGTTGCCGTTACCTACTGTCCGCTCTGCAATACAGCGCTCGTCTTCGATCGCCGCGTGGGCACCCGCGTCCTCGATTTCGGCACGACCGGCCGCCTGCGGCACTCGGACCTCGTGATGTACGATCGGCAGACGGAAAGCTGGTGGCAGCAGGCGACCGGCGAAGCCATCGTCGGAGCACTCAGCGGGAGTGAGCTGAAGCCGCTTCCGAGCCAGACGATCAGCTGGGCGGAGTTCCGGCGCGTGTTTCCAAAGGGGCAGGTGCTGTCGCAACGCACCGGCTTCGATCGGCCGTACGGCAAGAATCCCTACCCAGGATACGACGACGCGCGCGGCGGTCCGATTGCAGGTTTCTTCCGCGGTCGCCGCGATGACCGGTTGCCGGCCATGGAGCGCGTCGCAGCCGTCGTGCTCGGCGCGGAATCGG
Organism: Gemmatimonadota bacterium; assembly: GCA_052387015.1. GTDB lineage: Bacteria > Gemmatimonadota > Gemmatimonadetes > Longimicrobiales > RSA9 > CBJLQC01. The sequence goes on along the minus strand of JBQTJO010000188.1, from coordinate 2,535 downwards.
TAGCCTATCCGTTTTCCCGGTTGCGGGAGCCGCGTGTGGTGAATGATCGCATCGGCGGCCGAAACCTGCTGATCGTATGGGCGCCCGGCACCGCGAGCGCGCTGGACCGGAGCGAGATCGCGCAGGGTCGCGATGTGGGCGCATCCGGTGTTTTTGCACGTGACGTGAACGGCCGCGTGCTCGAATTCACGCCGGCCGGTGATGGAGTGTTTCGCGACCGTCAGACCGGCAGCAGGTGGAATCTTCTCGGTCGCGCGGTTGCAGGTCCGCTGCGCGGCAAGCAGCTCGAGCGCGTCCCGCATGGCGACTATTTCTGGTTCGCGTGGGCGGCGTTTCGTCCGCATACACGGCTGTGGCGCTAACCTTCGGACCTGCTTTCAATTGTCACGAGCGGCCGATCCTGACATGACTGCGAAAACATGATCACTGAACTCCGGTCTTCTGGCGCTGTGTGTCTCACGGTCGCGTTGCTCGCGCTGATCAATGCTCGAGACTCCAATGCACAGATTGCAAAGAGCCAGCGCGGCTCTGTAGGTCAACGCATCGGCGCCACGCAAATCGGCATCGACTACAGCCGGCCGGTTGCACGGGGACGCACACTGTATGGCGGCGTGGTGAAATGGGGGGAGGTCTGGAACCCCGGTGCTGACACGGCCACCAGCATCTCGTTCAGCCGTGACGCACGCGTTGCCGGCGAACTGGTGCGCGCGGGAACCTACAGCGTATGGGCGATTCCGCGGCCCGATCGCTGGACGATCATCCTGAGTCGCGCGACGCCCGTGTACCACACGCCGTATCCCAAAGGCCAGGATGCGTTGCGCTTCGATGTCACGCCGCAGACCGGTGCTCATATGGAAACGCTGGCCTTCTATTTCCCTTATGTCGACGGTCACCACGCCAGGTTGCACCTGCACTGGGGCACGACGCTGGTCGCCATTCCGATCGATGCGCGGTAGCAGTCTGGCTGCTGTGGCGTGACCGCGCAGCTTGGCCATTTCAATCCAACTCGAGTGAGGCCCATGCGACGTTCCCATCTGACTGGCACACTGCTGGCCCCATGCGTGCTGCTGCTGGCGACCTGTACGAGTGAGCGGACCGGGTCTGTGGAGCCGGATACGGAAGGCTCGGACCCGGGCGGCTCCGGAACCGTGGTGATCCGGCTCACCGCCGGTCTTCAGTTTCAGCCGGCCACTGTAGAGATCGAGCCCGGCACAACCGTTCGATGGGTCAACGATGGCGCGATTTTTCACACGGTCACGCCCGATAACCGCCAGCAGCCCGGCGTTTGGGCGCGGCGTGGCCTGACTGCCGCGGGCGAGACGTTTTCGCACACTTTCACGACGAGCGGACAGACCTACTCGTATCACTGCGAGCCACATGAGTCCCTGGGGATGCGCGGCACGGTGCGCGTGCGCTGACTCGGACCTGCTTTCAATGGTCACGAGCGGCCGATCCTGGCATTGAGGTTGCCGGAGCTCGTTCGGATTTGCGAAACAGGAGTCATGGCAGCTGGTGTCAGCACGAGCCGCGGCGCCATTCGCATCGAAACCGGCGCGAAGCGGATCCGCACCTGCCATGGTTCGAGGAGGACGAAGAGATGTTCACCCATTCTCGCTCGCCCTATACGCGAATCGATGTGCTCGCCAATTCGCGTCATGTGCGCGTGCAGATCGATGGCCAGATTCTCGCCGATACGTCCAGTCCACGGTTGCTTTTTGAGACGGGGCTGCCGGTGCGCTATTATCTGCCGCGGCCCCACGGGCGCATGGACGTGCTCGTAGCCTCCGGCGTCGCATGGATCTATCGCGCGCCGTTCTGCGACGGCCAGAAAATCGCCGGCCTGCTGGCGTTCTATCCTGAAAAGGCCGAGCTCCACGTGGATGATATTCGGCAGAGGCACTACAAGATGGAGACTCTTCGGGTTGGGCAGCCTTTCCCCGAGCTGCAAGCGCGCGCCGTCCGCGGCGGCACCATGCACATCCCGGCTGAGCTGCACGACCGCAGCGCCGTACTCCTCTTCTATCGTGGCCACTGGTGAAGCCACTGTCGTCGGCAGTTGGCCGACTTCCAGCAGCACACTGTCAAGTTCGAGGCGCTCGACACCAGGATCCTCGCCCTCTCTTCGGATGACGAAGAGCATGCGCGCGCAACGGCTGACGACCTCGGCTTGACCTTCACGGTTCTGTATGGTCTGGATGCGGAGGACACGTCCCGCGCCATTGGTTGCTACACCGGCCGGCACGACGGCACGCCACACGTCCAGCCGGCCGCGTTCGTCCTCACGCGCGACGGCGCCATCGCTCTCGCGGTGTACTCGAGCGGCAAGGTCGGCAGGCTGTCCGCGAACGATGCGCTGATCCTGCTTCGAGATTTACGGAAGCGTGACAGCGGTCACGCCAGCGCGTAATGCTCCGGCCGCATTCAGCGCCTCTCTAGACTGGAAAACCGGATTCGAAAATCGGATTCGAAAATCGGATTCGAAAATCGGATTCGAAAGCCGGATTCGAAAATCGGACTCGAAAACCGGATTCGAAA
>JBQTJO010000187.1:0-3505 GCA_052387015.1 Gemmatimonadota bacterium | reverse complement strand
TGGTTGCGACGCTTCTGCATTCGTTGCTCGCGCTGCTTCATCAGCTCCCTCGCCTGCTCCACGTTCTTGTCGAAGACCTCGCGCTGCGCGGGCGTCAGGAGCGCACGAATCTCGGTCAGCATGCGCTCGTGGTGCTTAGCCCAGCACGATCTCCCGCAGGCGCGCCTCCTCGATGCGGTGGCGGTCGCCGCTGACGAAAACCCTCAGAACTCTCGCCGTTCGATAAAGCTCGTCCGCCAGCCGGGGCAGCCCGATCAGTCCGCTGCGTCCGGCCGGCCCGATCCTCTGGACCTCGCCGCTCCGCCGTTCGACCAGCAGGTCGAGCGCGAACATAGCTTTCTTTTCGGGATAATCGACGTAGACCTGCTCGGCTGCCACACCCAGCTCCTCGGCGAGCCGGGCCTCGAGCGCCCGCGCGTCGACATGCGCCGCCCCGAGCTCGGTCGCCACGAACTCGCCCGCGCGCTTCGGCAGCGTGCGCTCCCGCAGGGCCCGTACGCCGGCATGACCCGGACTGCGGCGGTCGATCAGAGACAGAACGCCCTCGTCGGTTTCGCCGATCAGCTCGTCGCTGGTCAGCAGCCCGGCCGCCAGGACAGCCGACACGATGCGCTTGTACATGACCGTCGCGGCCCGCACCGCGTGATGCCAGTACACGTTGCGTAACATCTGATACTTCGCTAACAGCAGCGACTCGAGCGAAGCGACGCCCTTCTCGTGGACGCCGATCTCGAGCGCGCCGCTCCCCGGGTCGCGCACGATCGTCAGCGAATGCAGCAGACGATCGACGTCGACTTCGCCGTACGGGACGCCGCAGAAGCGCGCGTCCCGTTTCAGATAGTCGATCTTGTCCAGGTCCAGGCTGCCGCTGACCAGCCCCTGCAACGGATTGCTCGACCTGCCTCGCACCAGCGCTTCGACCGCCTCCACGTGCGGCGGGCCGAGCGCCTCGCGCACCTGCGGATCACTCAGGAAATGTCCGACCAGCATCTCGTGGTCGGCCGGAATCTGCTCGGCCTCCAGCTCCTCCAGCGCGTGCGAGAACGGGTAATGACCGATGTCGTGCAGCAGCCCGGCGTACGGAATCACGTGTGCATCGGCCGCGTCGATGTCGTCGAATGCGCGCTGCGCCGACAGCAGCGCGAGCGCGCGCCGGGCCAGATGATAGACGCCCAGCGCGTGATCGAAGCGGGTGTGCGAAGCGCCCGGGTAGACGAGATGGGCGAGGCCCAGCTGCCGGATGTAACGAAGTCTTTGAAAGGATGCGCTGTCGACGATGCGCACCGCACGCTCGTCCAGGCTGATCGTGTCCCAGAGGGGATCTCTGATTAGAACCATGCGATAGAAGCGCTAGGAGCGATAAGAGCGATAAGAGCGATAAGAGCGATCCGTGTTATCGCTCACATCGCTCAGATCCCTCTCATCGCATCATCGCTAGTCCGGCACCATCTCCCAGCGTTCGGGTGAGCGCCAGATGCTGGAGATCATCAGCTGCCGCATGAACACGAACTCCTTCGGCAGGCGGTCGTACAGCTTGGTGAACAAATTGTCGTGCAGCTGCAGCTCGTTCATCCACTGGTCGCGCTGCACGGCCATGAGCTCCTGCGTAAAAACCTCGCGTGAGAATTCCAGGTCGGTCCAATCGATGTCCTCGTAGCGCGGCATGAAGCCGAGCGGGCTCTCCAGCGCATAGCCGCGGCCGTGCACGCGATCGACGATCCACTTCAGAACCCGCATGTTCTCGCTGTAGCCGGGCCAGATGAACTTGCCGGCCGCGTTTTTGCGAAACCAGTTCACGCCGAAGATGCGCGGCGGATTCTTCAGCTGGCGGCCCATCTCCAGCCAGTGATTGAAGTAGTCGCCCATGTGATAGCCGATGAACGGCAGCATGGCGAACGGATCACGGCGCACTTCGCCGATCTTGCCCGCCGCTGCCGCCGTCATCTCCGAGCCCATGGTCGCGGCCAGATAGACGCCGAAATTCCAGCCGATCGCCTGGTAGACGAGCGGCACCGTCTGATTGCGGCGGCCGCCGAAGATGAAGCCGCTGATCTTCACACCTTTCGGATCTTCCCAGCGGGGGTCGCTGGACGGGCATTGACTCGCGGGTGCCGTGAAGCGCGCGTTCGGATGGGCGGCGGGCGTTCCCGATTCCGGCGTCCACGGCTGGCCGCGCCAGTCGGTAAGACGGGCCGGCGGCTTCGGCGTCATGCCCTCCCACCAGACATCGCCATCTTCGGTCAATGCGACATTGGTGAAGATGGTGTTGGCGCGGAGCGTGGCCATGGCATTCGGGTTCGACTTCTCGTTGGTGCCGGGCGCGACGCCAAAGAAGCCGGCTTCCGGATTGATCGCATACAGCTCGCCGTCCTCGCCGGGCGTGATCCACGCGATGTCGTCGCCGACCGTCGTGACTTTCCACCCCGCGAATGCCCTGGGCGGAATCAGCATCGCGAAATTCGTCTTGCCGCAGGCGCTCGGGAAAGCCGCTGCCACGTACGTCTTCTCGCCTTGCGGATCCTCCACCCCCATGATCAGCATGTGCTCGGCGAGCCAGCCCTGGTCGCGCGCCATCGCCGACGCGATGCGCAACGCGAAGCATTTCTTGCCCAGCAGCGCGTTGCCGCCGTAGCCGCTGCCGAACGACCAGATCGAGCGCTCCTCGGGGAAGTGCACGATGTACTTCACCTCGGCATTGCACGGCCAGGGTACGTCCTGCTGACCCGGCTTCAGCGGTGCGCCCACCGAGTGCATGCAGGGCACGAACTTGCCGTCCGCGCCGAGCACGTCGTAGACGGCCCGGCCCATGCGCGTCATGATGCGCATGTTCACGGCGACATAGGCTGAATCCGAAAGCTCGATGCCGATATGCGAGATCGGCGAGCCGAGCGGCCCCATGCTGAACGGGATCACGTACATGGTGCGGCCGCGCATGCAGCCGTCGAACAGCCGGTTCAGCTCCGCTTTCATCTGCTGCGGCGCGATCCAGTTGTTGGTGGGACCCGCGTCGTGTTGCGCGCGGCTGCAGATGAAGGTGCGGTCCTCGACGCGCGCGACGTCGCTCGGATCCGACCATGCCAGATAACTGTCGGGGCGCTTCTCGGGATTCAGTTTGATGAACGTGCCGGCACGCACCAGCTCCGCGCACAAGCGATCCCATTCCTGCTTCGAACCGTCACAAAAATAGACGCGCTCCGGTTTGCAGAGCGCGGCCATCTCTTCGATCCACCGCTCGAGCGCGGCATTCTTTGTGTAATCGGGAAATTCCAGTCCGCTAACGCGATTCATGCGGCAGAGAATCGTGCATTGCTTCCACGTTCGCAAGTGAGCGCTCCGCGCGCTGGCGCTGCTGCGCGTCTACGACCGCGATCGCCGTCAGATTCACGATGTCGGCCGCTTCACTGCCGCGCTGCAGCACGTGCACCGGGCGCGCCATACCGAGCAGGATCGGGCCGATCGCCGCGGCGCCGCCCACGCGCCAGAGCAGCTTGTACGCGATATTCGC
>JBQTJO010000186.1:0-5626 GCA_052387015.1 Gemmatimonadota bacterium | reverse complement strand
GGCTGCACCCCGCCCAACCCCCCGAGTTCGCCATCGACACCGCCGACGTCTCACTGAGCTTCTGGTCCAGGTTCCGCTCCATCCTGCTGGTCGCGTTCCCCGGCCTGGTCTCGATCGCGCTCGTGGTCGGCGGCATCGTGATCATGAACATCATGCTGGTGAGCGTGACCGAGCGCACGCGCGAGATCGGCATTCGCAAGGCGCTGGGCGCGAAGCGCAAGGACATCATGGTGCAGGTCATGGTCGAGTCGGCGACGCTGTCGGCGGTCGGCGCCCTGATCGGCATCGGCATCGGCCTCGCGCTGGCACAGATCGTGGAGCGCGTCTCGCCGCTGCCGGCCGCGATATCGCCGCTCTGGATGGGCATCGCCGTGCTGATGGGCGTGAGCGTCGGCATCGGCGCGGGCATGTACCCGGCGAATCGCGCCGCCAAGTTCGATCCGGTGGTAGCGCTGCGCTATGAGTAAGTTCCGGCTCGAAGCCTTCGTCGAAGGCGCATCGCTCGCGCTCGATCAGCTGCGCGCGAACAAGTTTCGTTCGACGCTGACCATCCTCGGCATCGTCGTCGGCGTCGCGACCGTAATGGCGATGAGCTCGATCGTGGCCGGCATCCGATCCGGCGTCATGACCGAGCTGGAAGCGGCCGGCCCGAAGAACTTCTTCTTCGGCCGCTTCGACTGGAACGACGTGCGCATCAGCGAGGACGGCCCGCCCTGGGGTGACAACCCCAAGGTCACCGTGCAGGAAGTGCTCTCGCTCGAGAAGCTGCCGGCCGTCACGAAGGCAATTCCCGGCGTGGACGGCAACGGCGTCGTCGAATTCGGCAAGGAGCGCATCACCAACGTCGGCTTCCCCGGCCGCGGCGCGGAATGGAACGCGTATACGACCGGCGTCATCGTCGCAGGTCACAACTTTCTGCCGAGCGACGTCGCGAGCGGCAATCCCGTCATCGTCATCACCACCGACCTCGCCGAGAAGCTGTTCGGCCCGCTCGACCCGATCGGCCGCACCGTGCGCCTGACCAATACGTCCGTGTGGAACGCGCCGCCCGACGTGCCGTTCCGCGTGGTCGGCGTGTTCAAGCAGTCCAACAACATCTTCGCCAGCATCGTCAAGCACTGGGGCGTGCTTCCCTACACCGCCGGCCTGAAGCACCTGAACTACTCGGACGATAACATCGGCGGGCTGATCGTGACCGAGCCGAACGCGACGCAGCAGGAAGCCATGGACCAGGTGCGCGCGCTGGTGCGCGTGCAGCGCGGCATGAAACCCGGCGATCCCGACAATTTCGCGCTGGTGCGGCAGGAAGAGATGCTGCGCACCTTCAATCGCATCACGGGCGTCTTCTTCATGGTCATGATCGCGCTGTCGTCGGTCGCGCTCATGGTGGGCGGTGTGGGCGTGATCGCGATCATGATGATCGCGGTGACCGAGCGCACGCGCGAGATCGGCATCCGCAAGGCGCTGGGCGCGACGCAGCGCGAGATCCTCTGGCAGTTCCTGATCGAGTCGGTCACGGTCACGCTGATCGGCGGCACCATCGGCATGATGCTGGGCGCGGGCTTCGCGCTGCTGATCGGCACGCTGACGCCGCTGCAGGCGAGCATCCCGATCGGCGGCGTGCTGGCCGCGCTCGCCATGGCGACGGTTGCGGGCGTGCTCTTCGGGCTGTGGCCGGCGTGGCGCGCGGCGCGCATGGATCCAGTGGTAGCTCTGCGTTACGAGTGACACCGGACTGCGCTACGGAGAGGCGCTACGGAGAGCATTATTTCCGGACTTATGACCGTCGACCTGTTGGCCATAATGGCACACCCCGATGATGCCGAGCTGCTGTGCGGCGGCACGCTCGCCAAGGCGGTGGATCAGGGACATCGCGTCGGCATTCTCGATCTCACGATGGGCGAGCGCGGCACGTACGGCAGCAGCACGACGCGCGCGCGTGAGGCCGATGCGGCCGCGCACGTGCTTGGCATTCACGAGCGCCGCACCGCCGGGCTGCCGGATGCGGGGCTCGAGAACACGATGGCGACGCGCACCGCCGTCGCCGAGCTCATCCGCGAGCTGAAGCCGCGCACCGTCATCCTGCACTGGCCCGACGCGCGCCACCCCGATCATCGCGTGGCCAGTGAAGTCGGGCGCGACGCATGCTTCGCGGCCGGCCTGGCCGGCGGCCACCGCCCCACCAAGATCCTCTACGCACTGACCTATCAGGAAACGAACGTGAAGCCGACGTTCGTCGTCGACATCACGCAGCAGATGACCCGCAAGCTGGACGCGATCTTCGCCTTCGGTTCGCAGTTCGCCGACAAGATCGCGCTGGGCGACCTGATGGGCAGCGAGACGCGACCGCTGCGCGAGCAGATCCTCGCGCATCACGCGCACTACGGCTCACTCATTCGCAGGGATTACGGCGAGCCGTTCTGGACGAAGGAGACGGTTCTCGTCGAGGATGTGGTGGAGGTGGGCGTACGGAGTATCTAGGAGAGTCGGGGTAGAACTTCGGATTAGAAATTCGGGGTCGAACTTCGGCTTTCGAACTTCGGCTTTCGAACTTCGGATTCGGACTGCGGATTCGGACTTCGGATTTGGCTTTCGCTCCGCCGGTCGATCAGGAGTTCTCCTTATCGATCAGGCCCTGGATCATCTTCGAAATCGCGAGGGTGAGCACGACCGGCCGAAAGACTTTGGCGCTGCCGAAGCCGCCGCGGCGGTCGATAGATCGCAATCCACCGCGTGCCTCACGCGTTGATCCTGCTGCGATGTCATAGTAGTTGACGCGCCGCCCCGGATAGATGGATTCGTTCCCTTCGGCAAGGTTATTCATGATCGAATCGACGCTGTCGTGCACGTGCTCGAAGAGACCTTCAAACCCGGGCTCGAGGAATTCGCGAAGCTTGTCAACTTCCCGCCGAAGCTCTTGCGCGGCCTGATACACGTGCAGGTTCTCGAAGGACATGCGCGATCATGCTGCCGCCGGCGGGGCGAGGACATGGCTTTCGGGGACCTGCTTCGAAAACCCGATTCGAACACCGGATTCAACCTGCGGATGAGAACTGCGGGCTGGAACTGCGGGCGTTCGAAACCCGGTTTTCGAGTCCGCCGTTCTAACCCGGTGTTCTAATCCGGTGTTCTAATCCGCCTTTCTAATCCGCCTTCCTAATCCGCCTTCCTAACCCGCCTTTCTAATCCGCCTTTCTAACCCGATTTTCTAACCCGATTTTCTGATCCGGTTTTCAATCCGATTTTCGAACAGCCGCCTTTCAAGCACACATGTACCATTTACCCCTGCACCTCCTCCGCCCTTGACGCCCCCTCCAACGTTCGCATCATCATTCAACACGTCGTTTCCTCGTTAGTTCAACCTTCCAGCTGTAAAAGACGGAGGCATCATGTTGTGGCCTGTCATGATCGCGCTGCTCGCGCACGCGGCGAACCCCGAACCCATCAGGATCAACGACCAGCGCGTTGCCGCGGGCAAGCTGGCCAACGGTGTGCTCACGGTTCAGCTCGATGCGCGCATGGGCGTGTGGTACCCCGACGGCGAGACGGGCATGCGCCGTCATGTCGCGGCGTTTGCGGAGCGGGGCAAGGCGCTGCAGAACCCGGGGCCGCTGGTGCGCGTGCCGGCCGGCTCGCTGGTCAACATCACACTGCGCAATTCGCTGGATCAGCCGCTCTGGATCTACGGTCTGGGTGCAGAGCGAGGAATCAAGGCGGACAGCTTCGTGATCGCGCCCAACGAAGAGCGGCGGGTCAGCTTTCGCGCGCAGCAGGCCGGCACCTACTACTACGCGGGCAAGACAACGCCTGCGCCGCTGTTCGCGCGCGGCGGGCCGGACAGCCAGCTGAACGGCGCGATTGTCGTCGACGAGCCGGGCACGCGCCCGGACGATCGCGTGTTCCTCATCTCGTGGTGGTTCGATCGCGATTCCAGCTCGGTCAGCGGTCTGACGGACGGCTCGGCCATCGTCATCAACGGCCGCTCGTGGCCGCACACCGAACGCATCCACGCGAATCAGTACGAGATGCAGCATTGGCGCTGGATCAGCGTCACGGCGGCTCCGCACCCGATGCATCTGCATGGATTCTACTTCACGATTCTCGGCACCGGCGACGGCGCATCTTTCAAGAGTCTGCCGGTGGACGAACGCCGCACCGCGGTGACAGAGATACTGATGCCGGGCACCACGTTCGAAATGTCCTGGGCGCCGCAGAAGCCGGGCAACTGGATATTCCATTGCCATTTCGCCGGCCACATGACGTCGATGGATGGACTGAACAAGGATCGCCGGCATCCGGATGGTCCGCAGGTGACGGACGACACCGACCACAACGAGCATCTGATGGCAGGGCTCGTGCTCGGCATTCACGTCCAGCCGGTCGGTGAGCAGAAGGCAAGTGGTGCGACGGCGCGCACGATCCGCCTGCTTGCGCGCTCGCAGCCGAACGTGTACGGCGAGTATGCCGGCTACGGCTACGTGCTGGGCGGCTCGCCGCAGGAAACAGATCCGCAGGCGCTCGGCGCGCCGGGGCCGCTGCTGGTGCTCGAGCAGGATCAGCCGATCGCGATCAACATCATCAACCAGTCGTACGAGTCCGCGGCGATTCACTGGCACGGCATCGAGCTGGAGAGCTTTCCGGACGGCGTGCCCGGCTTCAGCGGTTACGGCAAGACGCTGCTGCCTGCGATTCCGCCGCGCGATTCACTCACGGTGCGCTTCACGCCGCCGCGCGCGGGCACCTTCATGTATCACTCGCATCGCAATGAAATGCAGCAGATCGGATCCGGCATGTACGGCGGCATCGTCGTGCTCGAGCCGGGCCGGCAATACAATCCCGACACGGACCGCGTCCTGCTGTTCAGCGACAACGGCCCGACCGTGCATCTCTTCAAGGGACCGTTCCCGCACATCCTGCTGAACGGTCGCACGCAGCCCGAGCCGATGCAGCTGCGCGCCGGCACGACCTATCGTTTCCGTCTGATCAACATCAGGGCGGAAGGCTTGGTCATTGTCGCGATTCTGGATGGCGAGAAGCCGGCCGAGTGGCGCATGGTCGCGCGCGACGGCGCGGATCTGCCACCGGCGCAGGCAGTGAGTGGACCGGCAAAGCTGATGTTCGCGTCGGGGCAGATTTACGACGTCGAATTCACGCCGAAGAAGACGGGTCAGCTGACGCTCCAGTTCGAGGAGCCGGCCGCCGCACCGTCAGACGCTCCCAATATCAACGTGACCTTGAACGTCAACTAGGAGTGCAGTTCACTTCAATGACGAGTCGACGCCAGCTCGGCACGTCGTCGCCCTCGATCTTGACGACTTTCGCCGTGGCGTGACCGCCCTTCAACATCCAGGGCGCCAGCCACGCCTCGATTTCCGGTGGCAGGTGACCCAGCAGATCTCCGCCCGGCAGATGCACCCAGATGCCGGGCGGATCGTCTATGGGGGGTCCGGGAATCAGCAGCACCTCGTCGCCGACATGCATGCGGTCGAGATGCTTGGAGCGGTCGCAGAAGACCGTGCCGTGCACGGTCGAGCGAAAGCTGGCAGGGCTGTGCGGCGGCAGGGGAGGAGCACGTCTCGCCATTCGTCCAACCTAAATTCGCACGGGCCCGGGCAAAAGGGGTAAT
>JBQTJO010000185.1:0-22773 GCA_052387015.1 Gemmatimonadota bacterium | reverse complement strand
GCCTGGTTCACGAAGGAAGATCTCGAGCAGTATCTGCATCGCATCGAAGAGGCGAAGCGGCGGGATCACCGGAAGCTTGGGCGCGAGCTCGACCTCTTCATGTTCCACGAGTTCTCACCCGGCGCGGCGTACTTCACCGATCGGGGCGAAACACTGTTCCACGAGCTGAGCACGTGGATGCGCTCCACGCTGCTGCGCAATGACTACGAGATCGTGAAGACGCCGCTGCTCTACAACAAGGGGCTGTGGGAGATTTCGGGACACTGGGGCAAATATCGCGAGAACATGTTCCTGGTTCTCGACAACGAGACTGGCGAGCACGACTTCTCGCTCAAACCGATGAACTGCCCGTCACATCACATTCTGTTCGCGTCGAAGCGGCGCTCCTACCGCGAGCTGCCCATCCGCTACGCGACACAGGACGTGCTGCATCGCAATGAAGTTTCCGGCGCGCTGAGCGGCCTGACGCGTGTGCGGCAGTTTCAGCAGGATGACGCGCATTTGTACCTGGCCGAGAGCCAGATCACTGAGGAAGTGCGCCGGCTGGTCGAGCTGATCGACTACTTCTACAACACGCTCGGTCTCAAGTACGCCGTGAAGTTCGGCACGCGGCCGGAGCAGCGCGTGGGCGACGACGCGCTCTGGGACCGCGCCGAAGCGGGGCTGCGCAACGCGCTCGAGTCGCTCGGCCTGGCCTATCAGGAGAACGCCGGCGACGGCGCTTTCTACGGCCCGAAGATCGACTTTCACGTCGAGGACGCGATCGGCCGCACCTGGCAGCTCGGCACCATCCAGCTCGACTACGCGAATCCGGAGCGCTTCGACCTCACCTATGTAGGCGAGGACAACAAGGAGCACCGGCCGGTCATCATCCATCGGGCCATTTTCGGCTCCTTCGAGCGCTTCATTGCCATTCTGATCGAGCACTTCGGCGGCGTATTCCCGGTCTGGCTGGCGCCGGAGCAGGTACGCGTGCTGCCAATCACCGACGAGGTGATGCCGGCCGCCCGCGCCTACGTCCAGGAGCTGCGCCATGCCGGTATCCGCGCTTCGCTCGATGAGCGGACCGAGACACTCAATTACAAGATTCGCGACGCCGAGACGCACAAGGTGCCATACATGGCGGTGCTGGGGAAGCGCGAGGCGGCGGAGGGCACGGTGGCGGTCCGGCGGCAGGGCGCGGGGGCGAAGCAGGAGGTCATGCCGCGCGCCGACTTCGTGGCGCGGCTGAGCGAGCAGATCGCCTCCAGGGCGTTGGACTGAAGCGCAAGGTGTGGGCTGGGGTAGCCTCAGTTGTCAAATCCCGGCAAGTCCGCTAGTTTAAAAGTCCGAAAAGAGGTAAGCGAGAGAACGATCTCTCCACCTGTTCGGTCCGCGACGCGGTACCGCCGGGTTCAAATGGCTGCCGACCCGGACGCGAGCACGCGTTGGGACGGCAATAGTGCCTATTGAACGGACCGGCCAGAAGCGGTCCGTTTTTGTTTTGATCCATCAACTGGAGGCTGCTCTTATCAGCACCCACGAAAAGAGAACTCGCGTCAATCGACAGATCCGAATCAGCCCGGTGCGCGTCATCGGGTCAGAGGGAGAACAGATGGGAATCCTGGCGGTCGAGGAAGCCCTCGCCGCGGCGGAAGCGCAGGGTCTCGATCTCGTCGAGGTGGCGCCGTCCGCGCGCCCGCCGGTGGTCCGCATCATGGACTACGGCAAGTACAAGTACGAAGAGGCGCGCAAGGCCCGTCAGGCGCGTAAGAAGCAGCACCACATCCAGGTGAAGGAAGTCAAATTCCGGCCTGGCATTGAAGCACACGATTTCGAGTTCAAGGTGCGTCACGCCTACAAGTTCCTCGAGGAGGGGAACAAGGTGAAGGTGACGATGATGTTCAGGGGACGTCAGATGGCGCATCCCGAGTTGGGACGCGAGGTGTTGATGCGAGTGGCCGAGGCGCTCGACATGATTGGCAAGGTCGAGTCGGTTCCGATGATGGAGGCTCGCACCATGACCATGGTACTCGCGCCGAAGAAATAGGAGGCACTGCAATGCCGAAGATGAAGACGAACCGGAGCGCGGCGAAGCGCTTCAAGATTACTGGCAAGGGCAAGGTCAAGCGCCGCCAGGCCAACAAGAGCCACATCCTGACCAAGAAGACGTCGAAGCGGAAGCGCCATCTGCGGGATACCAGGATCGCGGCTCCGGGCGATGCGGCACGGGTCAAGAAAATGCTGCAGGCGGGGTAAACCATGGCAAGAGCAACGGCTGGTGTCGCACGGCACCGTAAGAAGAAGCGTTACCTGCGCGCTGCGCGCGGTTACTTTGGCGGTCGCTCCAAGCTCTGGCGCATCGCGAAGAATGCGGTCGAGCGTGGCTGGGTCTATTCCTATCGGGATCGCAAGCAGAAGAAGCGTGAGTTCCGCCGCCTGTGGATCACGCGTATCAACGCCGCCGTGCGCGAGAACGATGGCGACATGAACTACTCGCGTTTCATGAACGGTCTGAAGCGCGCCGGCGTCGAAGTCAATCGCAAGGTGCTGGCGGATCTGGCGGTGCGTGAGCCGGCGGCGTTTGGCGAGCTGGTCCGTCAGGCGAAGGCGACGCAGGCTTAAACCGTTCCGAAATCGTTCGTGCAAGGTGAAGGGCCGGCGCAAGTCGGCCCTTCTTATTGGAGATAGGGGGACTGAACGGCGATATGGCGATGTCGCCGGATTATCCCCACTATCCCCATTATCACACTATCTCCTTTTATGAACTCGGATATTACGAAAGAGCTGGACTCACTTGAGCGTGAAGGACTGAAGGACCTCGATCGAGCGTCGACCGTCGATGAGATCGAGCAGGTCCGGATTCAGTACCTCGGCCGCAAGGACGGCCGCATCACCGCGATCATGAAGCGGCTGGGCACGCTGCTTCCGGAGGAGAAGCCGGCCGTTGGCGCTGCCGTGAATCGGCTCAAGAACCATCTGACCCAGCTGATCGATACGAAAGCCGAGGCGCTGGCAGCGGAAGCGGCCGCGCTCGCGCCGCGCGAAGATCTCACGCTGCCCGGCAGCGCGGTCTGGCGCGGCGCGAGGCATCCGGTCACGCTCGTGATCGACGAGATCTGCGAGATTTTCCGCGCGCTCGGCTTCACGCGCGTGCGCGGCCCCGAGGTCGAGACCGACTGGTACAACTTCACGGCTCTCAACACGCCGCTCGATCACCCCGCGGCGGACATGCACGACACGTTCTATCTCGCGCCCGGCATCCTGCTGCGCAGCCACACCTCGCCGGTGCAGATCCGCACCATGCAGAGCTTCCAGCCGCCGATTCGCGTGGTCATTCCCGGCATGTCCTACCGGCGCGATCCGTTCGATGCGTCGCACGCCCCCGCGTTCGAGCAGCTCGAGGGCCTGGCGGTCGATGAGGGCATTACCTTCATCGATTTCAAGGCCACGCTCGCCGAATTCGCACGGCGCCTCTTCGGACCTGCGACGAAGGTGCGCTTCCGCCCCTCGTTCTTCCCGTTCACGGAGCCGAGCGCCGAAGCCGACGTCAGCTGCACGATCTGCAAAGGCGCCGGCTGCAGCGCGTGCACGGCCACCGGCTGGATCGAGATCATGGGCGCGGGCATGGTGAATCCCGCGGTGTTCGAGCAGGTGGGCTACGATCCCGAGAAATACACGGGCTATGCATTCGGCATGGGGCCCGCGCGCATTGCCATGCTGCTGTACGGCATTCCGGACATCCGGCTGCTGTACGACAGCGACGTCAGATTCCTGGAACAGTTCGGAGCATGAACGTCAGTTATCGCTGGTTGAAGGAGCTCGCGCCGTCCATCACGGAGGCGCCGCACGAGATCGCCGATCGTCTCGCCATGCTGGGCGCGCCGGTGGCTGAGGTGGTGCAGGTCGGCGCCGGGCTGCGCGACGTCGTGATTGCGCGCACGCGCTCGGTGCAGCGGCATCCGAACGCCGACCGGCTTTCGCTCTGCGAGGTCGACGCCGGCGGCGAGATCCTGCAGGTCGTATGCGGCGCGCCCAACGTCAAAGCGAGCGCCTTCTATCCATTCGCGCCGGTCGGCGCCACGCTGCCCGGCGACGTCAACATCCGCAAGGCCAGGATTCGCGGCGTCGAAAGCCAGGGCATGCTGTGCAGCGCGCGCGAGCTCCAGCTCGGTCGCGATCACGAAGGCATTCTCGAGCTGCACGGCGAGTTCACTCCCGGCCAATCGTTCATTGAGGCGGTCGGTCTCGATGACGCACGCATCGTGGTTGACGTCACGCCCAATCGCGGCGACCTGCTCTCTCATTGGGGCATTGCGCGAGAGGTGGCGCCCCGAGGGCAGCCGGATCTGCAATGCCCCAAGCTCGCGACGGTTGAGCTGCACAATGCGAAGAACGCCGGTCAGGCTGGGCGCATCACGATCAGCATTGAAGCCGCGGACGCATGTCCGCGCTACATCGGCGTGGCGATCGAAGGCCTGAAAGTCGGACTATCGCCCGAATGGCTGGCGGCGCGGCTGCGCGCGATCGGCGCGCGCCCGATCAACAACATAGTCGATGCCACGAATTACGTGCTGCACGAATTCGGGCAGCCCCTGCACGCGTTCGATCTCGAGAAGCTAGGCGGCGGGGAAATCATCGTGCGGCGGGCGCGCGCGGGTGAGACGCTGCGCACCCTCGACGGTGAAGATCGCAAGCTCGAGCCGCACATGCTCGTGATTGCCGATGGCGAGCGTGCGAGTGCGATTGCGGGCGTGATGGGCGGGCTCGACAGCGAGGTCACGGACGAAACGACGAGTGTGCTGCTGGAATGCGCGCTGTTCGAGCCGCGCCAGGTTCGCAGAACGCGCACGGCGCTCGGGCTTTCGAGCGATGCCAGCTATCGCTTCGAGCGCGGCGTCGATCCCGACACGATGGAGAGCGCGGTGAAGCGCGCGGTCGCGCTGATTGTCGAAACGGCGGGCGGCCGCGTCGCGGGTGCCGCCGCTGTGAGCGCGCGCTCGCTCGAGCCGATCCGCATTCAGGTCAGGCCGGCGCGCGTGCGGCAGGTGCTCGGCAGCTCGTTCGATGCGGACCAGGTCGCGAGCCTGCTGACACCGATCGGCTTCGCGGTCGCTGCCAATGGTGAAGTGCAGGTGCCCGGCCATCGGCGCTACGACGTCGAAAAGGAAATCGACGTGATCGAGGAGATCGCGCGGCGTTACGGCTACAACACCTTCCCGACCGAGCTGCTGCCTTACCGGCCCAGCTCGGTGCCGGAGGATGCGCTCGCCCAGCTCGAGAGCCGACTACGCGAGCTGCTGGTCGGCCGCGGCTTTCTCGAAGCGCGCACGGCCGCGTTCGCGCCCGAAGCCGAGGGCGACGTCGCGCTGCTGCATCCGCTGTCCTCGGCCGAGAGCCGGCTGCGGCGGGCACTGCTGCCCGGGCTGTTCAAGCGTGTGGAGTACAATTTGAATCGCGGCACGCGCGACATTCGCCTGTTCGAGATGGGTACCGCCTTCAGCGATGACGGAAAGGGCGCGCTGCCGCTCGAGACGACGCGGCTCGCGGTTGCGTTCACCGGCGCGCGCACGCCGCCGCACTGGACGGGCAGCGCCGGCGAGTTCGACATCTGGGATCTGAAGGCCTTGATCGAGGCGATCGGCCACGCGCTCGGCATCACCGAGATCGCACCCGCCTCAGCATCCGCCTCCGCATCCGCCTCCGCATCCGCCTCCGCCTCCGCATCCGCCTCCGCCATCGTGAAGGAGGGCTTCACCGGCACAAAAGGCGGCACACAGATTCTGGGCGGGCGCCTGCGCAGCGACTACATTGATGCACCGGCCTGGGCGGGTGAATGCTTCGGTATCGAGGCGGTGCTGCCCGGACTCGGGCGTGCGGTGGAACGGGTCGCGTATGTGGCGCTGCCGCAGCACCCCGCGACGGAGCAGGACATCGCGCTGGTCGTCCCCGAGACCATCTCAGCGCAGAGCATCGAGGCGACGATTCTCGCGGCCGGCGGACTCTATCTCGAGCATGTCGCAGTCTTCGATCTCTATCGCGGCGCGGCGATTCCGGCAGGGACCCGCTCGATCGCGTATCGGTTGCGCTTTCGCGCGGCCGATCGCACGCTGACCGATGCGGAAGCGGATGAGGCTGTCCGCAAAATTCTGAACCGGTTGAAAGATGAGCACGGTGTCGAGCGACGCGGCTGAAGCGGCGGCCGCCCAGAGCGAGATCCAGCGGCTGGAGGGCGCACTCCAGCAGCTGCTGCACGCGTTCGATGAGCTGCGCAGCCGCGCGGCGCGCTCGGAGCTGAAGGCGCAGCAGCTCGAGGCCGCGCTGCGCAATGCGTCCACTTCGGGCGAGCTGGATCCGGTCGCGCTCGCCAATCGCGTCCATCTGCTCGAGCAGGAGAACCGCTTCCTCGCGCGCCGGCTGGATCGCGCGCGGGAAAGCGTCAAAAGGATCTCGGCTCGCCTACAGTTTCTCGAGGACGATCGCTGATGAGCTCGGAAAAGGCGCTGGTGCGAGTCACTATCGCGGGTGAAGAGTACGTGCTGCGCGCGGAGGCCACGCCGGAGTACACGCGTGAGTGCGCGCAGTACGTCGATTCGACGATCGCGGACATCAAGCGGCAGAGCCGCTCGCTGATGGAGCCGCACAAGGCGGCGATCCTGGCCGCGCTCTCGATCGCAGATCAGTACTTCACGGCCGCGCGCGAGCTGGAAGCGCGGCGCGCCGCCGATGACGCGGCGGCGGCCCGCATGAGCGCCGAGATCGAGGCCCGCCTGGCCAATTTCGATCTTGCGGCGCGTCCTTGACGGCCGCTACTTTCTGCCCGCAGGCCCGTTTGCGGGCTGCTGCCCGATTGCTAAGTCTTTGTTTAAATGTGCGGGGACAGGTCTGCACTTTTAATCTGTCCGTCGCTTGACCGCAACAAAGCGTGGAAAAGTGCAGGCCTGCCCCGCTCCTTTAACCGATTTGCCTACCCCGGGTGTCGCAGTGACGCCCTTCTGGAGAACTCATGAGCACTCCGTTGTGGATCGGCGGCATCGCTGCGGCCGCAATCCTCGGCGTCGTGATAGGCTGGTGGCTGGAGCGGACGCGTCTTCGGAGAGCCAAAGCCGACGCTGAGTCGGAACGCGCTCGTATTCTTCAGTCCGCCGAAGCGGACGCAGACCGGATACGCAAGGCCGCCGAGCTGGCCGGAAAAGAAGAAGCCTACCGCGCGAAGCAGGAATGGGAGCGTGAGGAGGGTCGCCGCCGCGAGGAGGCCGACCGTGCCGAGCGCCGCATCGAAGAGCGCCTGAGCTCGCTCGACCGCAAGTACGACATTCTCGACGAAAAAGAAAAGGTCCTCGACGACCGCGAGAAGGACATCGGGCAGCGCCTTCAGGCGGTCGCGGCCGACAAGGCGGAAGCCGAACGCCTCATCGCGGCCTCACGCACGAAGCTCGAGTCCCTGGCCGGGCTGAGCGCTCAGGAAGCGCGCGCGCAGCTGGTTCAGAGTCTGGAGGAGCAGGCGCGCGCTCAGGCGGCGAACACGATCCGCGAAATCAAGGAAAACGCCCGCCGCGAGGCCGAGCGCGAGGCCAGAAACATCATCTCGCTCGCCATCCAGCGCATCGCGGCCGATCACACGGCGGAAAGCACGGTGTCCGTGGTCAGCCTCCCATCCGACGAAATGAAGGGCCGCATCATCGGGCGTGAAGGGCGCAACATTCGCGCTTTCGAGCAGGTCACCGGCATCGACGTCATCATCGACGACACGCCCGAGGCGGTCATCCTGTCCGGCTTCGATCCGATCCGCCGCGAAACCGCGCGGCTCAGCCTCGAGAAGCTGGTCGCGGACGGACGCATCCACCCCGGCCGCATCGAGGAAGTCGTCGAGAAGAGTCGCAAGGAGGTCGAAGAGGGGATGATCCAGACCGCCGAGGAGACGCTCTACGAGCTGGGCGTGCACGGCGTTCACCCCGAGATCATCAAGGTACTCGGCCGCCTGAAGTACCGCACCTCGTACGGTCAGAACCAGCTGCTGCATGCCAAGGAAGTCGCGATCGTGGCCGGCAACATGGCCGCGGAGATGGGGCTCGATGTCGTCATGACCAAGCGCATGGGGATGCTGCACGACGTCGGCAAGGGTCTGACGCACGAGCACGAAGGCACCCACGTCGAGCTCGGCTGGAATCTGTGCAAGAAGTACAATGAGCCGGACCAGGTGTTGAACGCGATCAAGGCGCATCACGACGAAGAACCGCATCGCTATCCGGAGACCTTTCTGGTCACGGCCGCGGATGCCATCAGCGGTGCGCGGCCGGGTGCGCGCCGCGAGATGTTCGAGACGTACGTGAAGCGGCTGGAGAAACTCGAGGAGATCGCAACCGGCTTCGCCGGCGTCGAGCGCTGCTTCGCGATTCAGGCCGGTCGCGAAGTGCGCGTCATGGTCAATCCGGAGAACGTGAACGACCCGGGCATGACCGAGCTGAGCGAGCAGATTGCGCGCAAGCTGGAGGAAGAGCTCCAGTATCCCGGGCAGATCAAGGTCGTGGTCATACGAGAGACCAGAGCGGTGGATTTCGCGCGATGACGGGAGCCATGACGCGGGCGAAGATCATCTCGGGCGTCACACTCAGCGAAGTCATGCGCGAGGAGATCGCGGAGCGAGCGAAAGCGTTCACCGATCAGACCGGCGTGGTGCCCGGACTGGCGGTCGTGCTGGTCGGCGACGATCCCGCCAGCCAGGTCTATGTCCGCATGAAGGGAAAGGCGGCCGACCAGGCTGGCTTCTACTCGCGCCAGATCACACTGCCCCAAAGCACGCCGGAGGGGGAGCTGCTGCGGATCATCGATGAGCTGAACGCCGATCCCGCGGTGCACGGCATTCTCGTGCAGCTGCCGGTTCCGAAACCCATCGACAAGGAGCGCGTGCTGCGCGCGATTGCCGTCGACAAGGATGTCGACGGCTTTCATCCGGTCAATGCCGGCCGCCTCGCCATCGGCGACACGACTGTGCTCGCGCCCGCCACGCCGGCCGGCATCATTCAGATGCTGCTGCGCAACGGGTACGATCCCAAAGGCAAACACGTGGTGGTAGTCGGACGCTCGACCATCGTGGGACGGCCGGTCGCGCATCTTCTCATCATGGACACGGCGGGCGGTAACGCGACCGTCACGATCGCGCACAGCCGCACGCGCGACCTGCCGTCCATCACCAGACAGGCCGACATCCTGATTGCGGCGATCGGCAAGCCGGAATTCATCAAGGCCGACATGGTGAAGCCGGGTGCGGTGGTGATCGACGTCGGCGTCAATCGGGTGGAAGACGCAGATTCACCCAGGGGCTACAAGCTGGTCGGCGACGTCGCATTCGACGAAGTGGCGCAGGTTGCGGCCGCCATTTCGCCGGTTCCGGGTGGCGTCGGTCCGATGACCATCACGATGCTCCTTGAGAACACCCTCCGGGCAGCGCAGCAGCAACTCACCCGATGAATTTCCAGCGGGACGCTGCGCGCGCGCTCACGGTCTCTGCGCTGAACGCGTTCGCCCGCAGCGTGCTCGAGCAGCGCGTGCCCGCGGTCTGGGTCGTAGGCGAGATCAGCGGCTGGAAGATCGCGCCCAACGGCCACTGCTACTTCTCATTAAAAGACAAACGCGCGGTGGTTCGCTGCGTCATGTGGGCGCGCGATGCGGAGCGGCTGCCCGCGCACCCCGCCGAAGGCATGCAGGTGCGGGTTCACGGCCATCTGACGCTGTACGAGCAGCGCGGGGACTTTCAGCTCTCGGTGCGATTGCTAGAAGCCGAGTCCGAGGGCGGACTCTGGGCGATTCGGCGTGAGAGAGTGCGCAAGAAGCTCGAAGCCGAAGGTCTGCTCGATCATGCGCGCAAGCGTCCGCTGCCGCGCTTCCCGATGACCATCGGCGTCGTGACATCCGAGGTCGGCGCGGTGCAGGCGGACATTCTGAACGTGTTGCGCCGTCGCGCTCCCTGGATCCGGGTGGTGCTCGCATACGCGAAGGTGCAGGGTGAAGGCGCGGCGCGCGATGTGGTGCGCGGCATGCGCGCGCTCTACCGGCGTGGTGTGGACGTCATGATCCTGGCGCGCGGCGGCGGCTCGGCCGAGGATCTCTGGGCATTCAACGAGGAGGAGCTGGCGCGCGCCATCGCCAAATGCCCGATCCCGGTAGTCAGCGCGATCGGCCACGAGACCGATGTCACGATTGCCGATCTGGTGGCGGATGTGCGTGCGGCGACACCATCCGTCGCGGCGGAGACGGTGGTGCCCGACCGCGCCGCGCTCGACCGCGAGTTCGAGGTCATGCGCAGCCGCATGGCCAACGCGAGCCGGAGGCGCCTGAAGCTTGCAGGCACGCGTGTCGAGAACGCACGGCGCGATCTGGTTTACGAGATGCGTGCGGCCGTGCGCAGACCGAGTGACCGGCTGGCGCGCGCGGCGGGCAAGCTGGAAGCTCTCTCGCCACTGTCGGCGCTCGCGCGCGGCTACTCGGTCGCTCTCGACGAGCAGGGCAAGGTCCTGCGCCGCACGGACGACTTTCGTGAGCAGGCCGCGTTCACTCTCAGAGTGGCGGACGGCCGGGTGCGCTCGCGCGTAATCGAGATCGAGCCGGAGGCAAAGCATGAGTGATGCGAACCCGCTCGCGCTCGAGGCGCGCCTGCAGCGGCTGGATCAGATCGTGGCGGCGCTGGAGCGCGAGGATCTCGAGCTGGACGAGGCATTGAAGCTGTTCGAGGAAGGCATCGAGCATCTGCGCGCGGCGCAGGCAGTCCTGAACACGGCCGAGCTCCAGATCGAGCGGCTGATCGCCGAATGATTGCGACCGGCCCGATCGAAGAGGCGCTCACGCGCGCCGCGGACCGCATCCGCGAGGGGACGCGTGTGGCGGACGCAATGCGCTACGCCCTCGCGGGTGGCGGCAAGCGGCTCCGTCCCGCGCTGGTGGTCGCGTGCTACGAGGCGGTGTCGCGCCGCACGGCCGACGATCGGGTCGCCGACCTCGCATGCGCGATCGAGCTGATCCACACCTATTCGCTCGTGCACGATGATTTGCCGTCCATGGATGACGACGACGTGCGCCGCGGCCGCCCGACGACGCACCGTGTCTATGGCGAGGACACGGCGATGCTCGCGGGTGTCGCGCTGATTCCGCTCGCCTTCAGCATCGCGGATGAGGCTGCGCGCTCGCTCGACTTGTCCGAAGCGCAGCGCAGCCGGATCGCCCGCACGCTCGCACACGCGGCCGGCGCGGCGGGCATGGTGGGCGGCCAGGTCATGGACGTGGATACCGGCGGGAACGACGTCGAATTGGAAACTCTCGAGCAGATTCATGGCGCCAAGACCGGCGCACTGCTGCGGGCAGCGTGCTGCCTGGGTGCGATCGCGGCCGGCGCGAACGACGCGCAGCTCGCTGCCATCGACACGTACGGCCGGCATCTCGGACTCGCCTTCCAGATCACCGATGATGTGCTGGACGAGACCGGCAGCACCGAGGTGCTGGGCAAAACCGCGGGCAAGGACCGTTCGGCCGCGAAGGCGACCTTCCCGAACGTGCTCGGCCTGGGCGGCGCGGTCGAGCGTGCCGCCACCGAGGCGCTCGCGGCGGTCGAAGCGCTGCGCGACGCCGATCTGGCGGCGGACGCGCTGGCCCGCCTCAGCCGGTTCGCGGTAGAGAGGAAACGGTAGTAATTTGGCGCTGCTGGAGGAGTTTCCGGCCCTCACGATCGCGCTGGTTGCGCTGCTGAGTGCGCAGCTGCTCAAGTTCGCGGGCAACTGGCTCGTCCACCGGCGGCCGGATTTCACGCGCCTGACCGGCATGGGCGGCATGCCATCGTCGCACGCCGCTTCCGTTGCGGCGCTGACCACTGCGGTCGGCATGGAGCGCGGCCATGATTCGGCGCTCTTCGGAGTGGTTGCATTCTTCTCGCTGCTGATCATTTACGACGCAGCGGGCATTCGGCAGGCGGCCAGCCGGCAGGCGCAGCTGCTCAATCAGATGCTGGAAGATCTGAAGACGCAGCATTCGATACGAGGCGAGCGCTTGGTCGAGCGGCTCGGCCATACGTACGTGGAGGTGCTGGTCGGCGTGTTGTATGGGGTCTCCGTCGCGCTGTTGCTGCATCCCTAGTTGCGAGGATAGATGACGCTACTGGATTCGATTGACAGCCCCGCCGACGTGCGGCGGCTGAGTGAAGATCAGCTGCCGGAGCTGGCGCAGGCCGTGCGCGACCGCATGATCGATGTGATCAGCAAGGTCGGCGGCCATTTCGCGCCCGGACTCGGCGTGGTCGAACTCACGATCGCGCTGCACTACATATTCGACACACCGCGCGACAAGATCCTCTGGGACGTCGGGCACCAGGGTTATCCTCACAAGATCCTGACCGGGCGCAATGCGGAGTTCGATCGCATTCGCCAGAAGGGCGGACCCTCGGGTTTCCTGATGCGCAAGGAATCCGAATACGACGTCTTCGGCACCGGCCACGCGGCGACCTCGATTTCCGCGGCGCTCGGCTTTGCGACTGCGCGCGACCTGAACGCGGATGCTTTCGAGGTGGTCGCCGTCATCGGCGACGGTGCGCTCACGTCCGGCATCTCCTACGAAGCGCTCAACAACGCCGGCCATACCGATCGCGACATCATCGTCATCCTGAACGACAACGAGATGTCGATCTCGCGCAACGTCGGCGCGATGCACAAGTATCTGACGAAGATCGTCACCAACCCGATCTACAATCGCTTGCGCGACGAGCTGAAGAGCTTCCTCGACAAGCACGACACCATGGAAGCGGTGGCGTTGAAGATCGAGGAGACCGCGAAAACGCTGCTCACGCCCGGCTCGCTGTTCGAGGAGCTGGGATTCCGGTATGTCGGACCGGTCGACGGACACGATCTGCCGACCCTGCTCGACACGCTGAAACAGGTGAAGAAATGGGACGGCCCGCGCCTGGTTCACGTGATCACCAAGAAGGGCAAAGGCTATCCGGTCGCCGAGCAGAACCCGGTCGTATGGCATGGCGCCACCCCGTTCGACAAGATCAAAGGGGAGATGGCCAAGAAGAGCGGCGGCCTGCCGGCCTACACAAACGTGTTCGGCAAGGGTCTCGTCGAGCTGGGCGCGCTCTATCCGAAGCTCGCGGTCATCACCGCGGCCATGCCGAGCGGTACCGGCACCGGCATGTTCGGTGATGCGTACCCCGACCGGTATTTCGATGTCGGTATCGCGGAAGCCCACGCGGTCACCTTCGCGGCCGGCACGGCCGCCGAAGGCATTCGGCCGGTTGCCGCCATCTATTCGACCTTCCTGCAGCGCGCGTACGACTCGATCATTCACGACGTCGCGATCCAGAATCTGCCGGTCGTTTTCGCAATGGATCGCGCCGGCCTGGTCGGCAAAGACGGTCCGACCCACATGGGCCTCTACGACATTGCATATCTGCTCGCCGTGCCGAACGTGACGGTGACCGCGCCCAGGGATGGCGCGGAGATGCTGGCGCTGCTGCGGCTCGGCATCGAACACACCGCCGGCCCATTCTCGTTGCGCTACCCGCGCGACAACGTACCGGCCAACGTGCCGGCTCTGAGCGAGATCGCGCCGATCGAGTACGGCACCTGGGAAGTCCTGCGGCGCGGCCGCGGCGTGGCGATCCTCGGCGTCGGCACCATGGTGCTGCCCGCGCTGGAGGCAGCGAATCAGCTCGCGACCGAGGGCATCGATGTGACGGTCGTGAACGCCCGCTTCCTCAAGCCCATGGATCAGAAGACGCTCGCCTGGGTGAGCGAGCAGCACGATGTGATCGTCACGATCGAAGAAGGCACGGTCGTCAACGGCTTCGGCGCGGCCGTCGCCGCCGTGCTCGAAGCGCGCCGCTCGCAGCAGCCGGATCTGAGCATCGACATCATGGGCGTGCCGGATCGCATCATCGAGCACGCCGACCGCGCGCAACAGCTCGCCGAGTGCGGCCTGGATGTGGCCGGCATTGCGGCCCGCGTACGCGCGGCGGCGCAGCGCTCGCAGGTGCCGGCCGTGCGCGAAACGGCGTGACCGCCCGCGCGTTCAATCGGCTCGGCGTCATCGGGCAGTCGAGATACGCGACCTACGCAACGACGCTGCATACGCTCGAGCAGTTCGCCTCCGCGCGCGGGCTGCAGCTGGTCGCGGAGCCGGACCTCGAGCCGGCCGACGTCGATCTGCTCATCACGCTCGGCGGTGACGGCACGCTGCTGCGCGGTGGCCGCCTGGTCGCGGGCCGCCAGATTCCCGTGCTGGGCGTGAATCTCGGCTATCTCGGGTTTCTGACCTCGATTCCGCCCAACGAGCTGGAGCGCGGCCTCGACCGCATACTCGGCGGTGACTACTGGCTCGATGTGCGCTTCACGCTCGAGGCGCGCGTCGTCGACAGCGCTGGCAATGGCGGCGCCGAGCCCTACATCGCCCTGAATGATGCAGTGCTGCACAAGGGCGGCTTCGCGCGCGTGATCCGGCTCGCCATCTTCGTGGGGCAGGACAGGGAAGAAATCGGATCCTACAGTGCCGATGGCATCATCATCTCCACGCCGACCGGTTCGACCGCGTACTCACTGTCCGCGAACGGGCCGATCGTGGTGCCGAGCGTCGACTGTATCGTGGCGACGCCGATCTGCCCGCACTCGCTCGTACTGCGCCCGCTGGTGCTGCCGTCCAACCAGGAGATCCGGGTCGAGGTTCTCTCCGAGAGCACCGACCTGATGTTGACGGTGGATGGCCAGGACGGCGAGCCGCTCACCGCCGGCAGCACGCTGGTCGTACGCAAGGGCGAAGCGACCGTGCCGCTGGTGCGTTTCGAGGGTGACAGCTTCTTCTCGACCATGCGCCGCAAGCTGCATTGGGGCATCGAGCACGAAAAGAAGCCGCTGTGAGCGCATTTTCGTATTGATCCGTCCCAACGCGCATCTCTATACTGACGCATGCTGCTCGAGCTTCGCATCCGCAACTTGGCGGTCATCGAACAACTCGCCATTCATCTCGAGTCGGGGCTGAACGCGCTGACCGGCGAGACGGGTGCCGGCAAGTCCATCATTGTCGGCGCGCTCTCGCTGCTGCTCGGCGAGCGCGCGTCCGCCGACACGATCCGCAGCGGCGCGGACAAGGCGGTGGTCGAAGGCGTTTTCGACGTCGCACATCGCAAGGACATCCTGCGCGCGCTCGCGGACCAGGGCATCGAGGCGAACGAGGGGCTGCTGATCCTGCGGCGTGAAGTGGCCGCCGAGGGGCGCAGCCGCGCCTGGGTCAACGGTGCGGCCAGCACCGCGACGCTGCTCGGCGAGCTGGGCCGGCTGCTGGTCGACCTGCACGGGCAGCACGAGCATCAGACGCTGCTGAAGCGTGGCGAGCAGCGCGAAATTCTCGACGAGTACACCGGCGCGGGCGCACTCGCGCAGCACGTATCGGACGCGCACGCGCGCGTGCGCGTGCTCGAGAGCGAGCTGGCCAGCCTGGAGCGGCGCCGGCTCGAAGCGGAGCAGCGCGCCGATTACCTGCGCTTCCAGGCCGGCGACATCGAGGCCGCGAAGCTGAAGCTGGGCGAAGAGGAAGAAAACGCGAGCGAGGCCGTGCGGCTCGAGCACGCGGAAGAACTGGCGACCCTCGCGCAACAGCTGCATCAGACGATTTACGCGGCGGAGAAGTCGGTGATCGGCAGGCTTGCGGAGCTGCGCCGCGTCCTCGATCACCTGATCCGCATCGATGCGTCGCAGGCGGATGGCAAAGAGCTGCTGGAGAATGCGTACTACGCGCTCGAGGATCTCGGCCGCCGCATGGGCGATTACGCGGATGGCATCGAGTACGACCCCGAGCGGCTCGAGCAGCTGCGCCAACGGCAGGACCTGATCTTCAGACTCAAGTCGAAGTATGGCCCCGCACTGGAGGATGTGATCGCCGCGGGCGAGAAGGCACGCGCCGAGCTGAGCCTGGTCGATGATGCGGCAATCGCGCGCCAGGATCTGGAGAAAGCGCTGGCGGAAGCGCGCGCCATTCTCGAGAAGCAGGCAGGCGAGCTCAGCAAGCAGCGCAGGAAGGCGTCAGCGCGGCTTCAGAAAGAAGTCGCGGCGCTGCTGCCCGGCCTGGGCATGGCCGGCGGCCGTTTCGAGATCGCACTCGAGCCGCAGCCGGCCATCACGGCCGCGGGCGCCGAGTCGGTCGAATTTCGCATCGCGCTCAACGCCGGCTTCGAGCCGCGCAGTCTGGCGCGCATCGCGTCGGGCGGCGAGCTGTCGCGCGTCATGCTCGCGCTCAAGAACATTCTCGCGCGCGTGGACCGCATTCCGACGCTCTTCTTCGAATAGATCGATGCCGGCATCGGCGGAAGAGTGTACTTGCAGGTCGCGGACAAGCTGCGCGACGTCGCCCACAACCATCAGGTATTCATCATCACCCACCTGCCGCAGCTCGCCTCGCGCGCGAAGCATCATCTGCTGGTCGAAAAGGTCGAGCGCGAAGGCACTACCCTGACGCGCGTCACGGATCTGGCCGGCGACGAGCGGGTGAAGGAGCTGGCGCGCATGCTGGGCGGTGATCCCGAGTCGCGCGTCTCGATCGAGCACGCTCGGGAGATGTTAAGGTAACGCGCGACAAGTACGCGAAGTAACAGTCGTGCAGGAGGCGTCCGATTCGCAGACCGAGAGCATTCCGAGCGGGGATTACACCATATTATTCTAAACCAAACTGGATGAAGATGAACCAGTTACTTGCCGTGTATGTATTGTTTCAAATGACTTGTGCCGCATCCGCCGGTTGGGCTCAAGACGCCCCTGTCTCTCGTCAGACGCTGATCCCAGACAGATTATCGTGCGTATCCTGCCGGATCAAAATGAACCGCATAGTGAGACTGCACGACAATGATCAAGGACTCATACCAGGGGCTCCTCCACAGGTCATCGGCGACTCAAAGGGCCGGTTTTGGCTGGTCGGGGCGGCAGTGCCTGTTGTGTTCTCGCGAGACGGCAGATTAAACGCTGTGATTGGTCGTAAAGGGTCTGGACCCAACGAATTTCGCCTCGTTTCAGGCATAGCCGAGCTGCCGGGCGATTCGGTTGTGGTAGTGGACAATATGAACAGCCGCTTGACCGTACTTACTCCAGCGCTGGTTGTACATCGCACGATTCCGATCGACATAGGCGTCATCAACTCCATTCGTGTGCTTAAGTGGCCGACAGCAGTTCTCATAAACAGTGATGTCGCTACTGCAGATCGTGTCGGCTGGCCCCTTCACTTGGCTTCCATTGTAGACAAGATTGCGTTGCGAAGATCATTTGGCCTGGACGCTGGCGAGAAACGCACTATAGGTCCTTTTGATTTCCTGCACGTTCTTAGCACGCCGCGAAGACTGGAGGTGTGGTCTGCCGAGGTTTTACAATACCGGGTTGCGCGCTGGTCAGCTGACGGTAGGCTTCAGGAGCAGCTAATCCGCAAGCCAAAATGGTTTTCAAAACGCTCGGAGTACCGACTCGGCAATCATAGGACGCCGCCCCCTCCCCGAATATTGGCAATTGAGGCCGACGAGTACGGTAGGCTTTGGATATTTATTGCTGTGGCAGCAAGGGAGTGGCGCGAAGCGTGGGCCAACATTCCGACGAGTGCGCGTGAGGCTCCGGTATCTAAAATCGATATCGAAAAGCTCTATTGCACGGTTGTAGAAGTCCTGGATCCCGAAGCGAAGGCGGTCATTGCCCGTACGACGCTCGACGGGTTTGTCGTTGGCGCACTGCCCAACCGGCGGGCTGCCATTTTCAGAATCGCGGACGACAAATCTCCGATTATAGACGTCGTGCAGTTTGATGTGCAGAATCGGTGACGTCATTCAAACCTACTTCGGAGGCACACATGCGGCTAACAAAAGTGGTGTTATTCGGGATACTGTCGGTTGGA
The DNA here is from genome assembly GCA_052387015.1 of Gemmatimonadota bacterium. Classification (GTDB taxonomy): domain Bacteria; phylum Gemmatimonadota; class Gemmatimonadetes; order Longimicrobiales; family RSA9; genus CBJLQC01. Next base: position 4,893 of record JBQTJO010000185.1, on the reverse strand, counting down.
CTGGCCGCAGGAGAGGTTCGGGCGCAGGACGATAGTGAAGAGAGTCCGGGTTCTTCGAATGGGGGCTGCTCTTCCTGTTGCGGCGATTTCGCGGCTTGCACTGACCACTGAGTAGCTCAGTCGTCATACTTTGTTTCGATCAACGACGCGCGAGGAGCGGTGCAAATATCTTGCAAAAAAGAACAAGTACGTGGCGAGCCTCCGAATCCCGCGGACGCTGCGTAGCAGTCCGGAGTCGCGCGTCTCCATCGCGCACGACAGAGAGATGTTACGGTGACGCGGCTTCGCAAGTACGCTCTCCTAGAAGTCGTACTTCACGCGCAGCAGCGCCATCCGGCCAGTGATCGGCGTTCCGATGAACGCCTGGTAATCCTCATCGAGCAGATTGTTTACCGTGAGCTGCAGCGTGGCGTTAAGAAGCGGTATCTTGTAGCCCGCTGTGAAGTCGAGCAGCGTGTAAGCCTTCACGCATTCACCCGAGCCGGCCGGCGCGCCAGCCACGCAGCCCAGGCCGACGTAGCCGGCCGAGTTCGCCGGGAATTCGTCGGTGTAGCGCAGGCGCACTTCGCCGTTGAGGCCGCTGGTCAGGTTGCGGTAGGTGAGCGCAGCGGTGCCCTTCTTCTTCGGTGCGTTCAGCGCGACGACCGTCGAGTCGGTGCGGCCGGAGCCGAGCGGCAGGTTGAAGAAGTCATCGCTCACCAGCGAGCCGGTGACGCTGAGCTGCCACTTGTCGTTCAACAGAGCGGTCGCCGAGACGTCGGTGCCCTCGAGCGTGATGTCACCGAAGTTCACGTAAGTCAGGATCAGGCTGGGAGCGGCCTTGGTCATGGCTTCGGAGGAGACGATGCCGCCGGGCAGGCGGGCCATGCCCTGCGCGATCGCCTGCGCAGTCGCGGCACCGACCACCGGCGTCAGCCTCGGCACCAGGAACTGCACCAGCTGCGCCGGGCTCAACATCACCAGCGGCGTCGCCGCGATCAGCGGCGAAGTGAAGTTCTTGTGTTTCGACTGCCACACATCCGCGGCCAGCAGCAGCCTGTTGCCGATCAGTCCTTTGTAGCCGACTTCCCACGTCGATGTCGTGGACTCCTCGATGCCCGCGATGTCGCTCACCGCGTTATTGCTGAACGGCAGCGCCTTGTTGGTCAGCGGATCGAGCAGGATCAGCCCGTTCGTCGCCGCGAACGTAGGATCATTCACGAGACCACGCATGTACGTCTGCACGGCGGCCGGTAAACCCGCGGCCAGCCCGATCGCAGTGACCTGATGGTTGTAGATCAGGCCAAGGCTCGGCGTGACCAGCTGATTCGGCTGGCCGGCAAACGGCGTGCGAACCTGAAGATTGCCGCTTGCATCATGCAGGTCGATGCCCTGACGGCCGGGCGCCTGCGCGTGCGCGCGGAAGCCGAACGGACCGAGCGCGCCCAATGGGCCGGCGTCGATGTCCAGGAACAGGTTGAGTGAGGTCGGCGTCGAGAAGGCCTGGTTGTAGGTAACCCGGAAGTTGTGGCTCTCGCTCGGCTTGAAGACGAGTGCGGCACGCGGCGAGAAGACCGCGTCCTCGAGCTCGGAATGCTGGTCGTAGCGGCCCGCGAGCACGACGTCGAGCAAGCGGTGCACGTGGGTCTCGGATTGCACATACGCGCCGAACTCGTTGTACTCATCGTCGTCCTCGCGCGAGCCGTTGATGGTGCCTTCCGTATTCGGCCGGGTCGCGATGTAGTCCGCGCCATACGTGAACGTCTGCTGCGCGCCGAGATTCGCGACATGCTGGAGCTGTGAGACCCACACCTTCGACTTGTCGGTGATCGGCGAGCCGTTGCGCAGCAGGAAGGTCTCGCCGGCGTCACTCATGTTGACGTAGGTCTGAGCGAACCAGTTACCGTACTCCGCGCGCGCCTGCGCATACGAGTACTTCCAGTCGACGACCTGGCCGGCGCCGATGCCGGTCAGCTCGATGCCGTTGGCATTCGTGATGCCGGCGCTGAACACTGCGGTCAGCTTGTCCGATGCGCGCCAGTCGAGACGCGCATCACCGGACCAGCGGCCGACATCGAAGTCGCGGCTGCCGATGCGGCTCGCCCGAGTCCGCCGCTCCTCCAGCGACATGCCGGCCGGGAACAGCGCGCTTGCCTGCAGCCCGGCATCGGTGGTCGGCAACGCCGCACGCACGGTGTCCTCACCGCGATCGCGGTACAGGAACTCCTCCGCCTTGATGTACTGCCCGGAAACCTTGAAGCCCAGATTATCAGTCAGCAGCTGCGACGTGCGGAAGGCGCCCTGAAAGACACTCTGCTCGCCGCCTGCCAGCGAAATCGTGCTGCCCTGCTCGTCGAGCGGCGACTTGGTGATCATGTGCAACACGCCGTTCGCGGTGTTCGGGCCGTACAGAGCGGAACCGGGTCCGAGCACGACTTCGATGCGGGAGAGATCTTCGCTCGTCTGCGGCGTGAAATGCAGGAAGTTCACGCGCAGCGACGGAATGCCGGCAATCCGGTAATCCGTGAGCGTGTGCAAGGCGCCCGAGAAAATGTTGTTGAAGCCGCGCACCACGACGTTGGCGGATTGAACGCCCGTCTGCATGATGTCGACGCCCGGCGTCGAGCGCAGATGCTCGACCGGCGTGGTCGCCGGACGCTCCGCGATTGCACGCTCCGTCACGACTGACACCGCGGCCGGCGCGTCGAGCGCCTTTTCCGCGTGTTTCGATGCGCTGACCACGACCGGGTTCAATGCATAGGCCATGGTCGTCAGCGTTACACCCGCAATCGTGGTTTCGCCGCTGATCACGCGCAGGCCATCGATGCGATGCGTTTCGTAGCCGGCCATAGTGAAGCGCAGCGTGTACGTGCCCGGCGCAACCGCCAGCCGATACTCGCCGTTTGCGCCGCTCAGGCTCGATGCGATGACGCGGCCGCCTGCTCCGATCACCTCGATTACGGCGCCCGGGATCGCCGATCCGCTTTCCTTGTCCGTGAGCCGCCCGCTCAGGGCGCCGGCCGCTGCGGGCGCGGCCGCCTTTTCCTGCGCGAACGCACTGCCCAGCGGCAGGAGCAGGAGTAATGAGACCAGGAGCTTGGTTCGAAACCGCGTTGTCATGAATACCTCGCTGAACGTGGTCTGCGCTGATCCGTCGCCGGACGCGAAATCGTGCTTTTGGGAATTTGAAGAGGTCGGCTGTCACTCATTGCCGGAACAGCCAATTCTATTGTCGTACTTCACCTTGCGTCAAGGAGAACGGGACTGGCATTCTAGCGGAAATGACAGCGGAAAGCACCATTGCAAACCGAGCCGGACGGCCGCTCAAAATCGCCCTCGTCACGTCCGAGGCGCTGCCGTACCACAAATCCGGCGGTCTGGCCGACGTGGCGCGCTCGCTGCCCGACGCGCTCGTGGGGCGCGGTCACGACGTCCGCATCATCCATCCGCTGTACAGCTCGATCCCGCGCGCGCATCACCGGCTCAGACGCGGCGAGCCGCTGTCGGTGCCGTGGGTCGGCGGCGACATCCAGGTCGACGTATGCGAGCACGAGCGCCGCGGCACCGCGCTGGGAGTCCTGCTGGCACACTCCGCTTTCCACGTCGTGGGCTCGCCGTACGAAGACGACGATCCGCACGTGACGGCACGCCGCTTCGCGCTCTTCTCGCGCGCCGCTCTGCATTACGCGCAGCGCTGGGGCGCCGATGTGCTTCATCTCAACGACTGGCAGACTGGAATCGTGCCGGCTTACGCGCTGGTCGACGGTATCGCGATCCCGACCCTGTTCGCGATCCACAATCTCGCGTATCAAGGTCTGTTCTCCCGTTCGATTCTCGATCAGATCGGCTTGCCCGGCGAGCTGTTCAGAACCGAGAACGGCCTCGAGTTCTACGGCAACGTCTCGTTCCTGAAAGGTGGCATTGCACTCGCGAATCGGATCTCGACCGTTTCGCCGACGTACGCGCGCGAGATCCAGACACCGGAATACGGCGCGGGCTTCGACGGGCTGCTTCGTTTTCGAAGCCGCGACCTGTTCGGCATTCTGAACGGCATCGACGTCAAGACCTGGAATCCGGCCAGGGACAGGGCGCTGCCGCAGGTCTACGACGCGCGCTCGCTCCATATAAAGGACGAGGTGCGCACCAGCCTGGTCACCGACTCGGGTTTCGACCTGGATCGGCCGATTCTCGCCGTGATCAGCCGGCTGGCGCATCAGAAGGGGATCGACCTGGTGCTGGGCGCGCTGCCCGAGCTGCTCGACAGCGGCGTCAGCCTGTACGTACTGGGTGATGGCGACGCCGTGCTCGAAGCCCATTTCGGTGAGATCGCACGCCGCTTCCCGAATCGCATCGCGGCCGTCTTTCGTTTCGACGACGGGCTCGCCCGGCGTTTGTACGCGGGCGCCGACTTCTTCCTGATGCCGTCCCGCTACGAGCCGTGCGGACTGGGACAGATGATCGCACAGCGCTATGGCACGCCGCCCATCGTGCGCGCCACCGGCGGCCTGCGCGACACGGTCCGCGATGGTGTGACCGGGTTCTGCTTCGAGCACGCCACCGTGCCCGCCCTGGTCGACGGCGTGCAGCGCGCGCTCGGCGTCTGGCGAGGGGCGGATTGCGACGCGCTGCGCCAGCGCTGCATGGCGCTGGACTGGTCGTGGCGCGGCTCGGCCGAGCGCTACGAACAGGTGTACGCGTACACGCTTGGGCCGACCGCTTCGAGTTGACCGAAACCCTGAATTGGGCTAGATTTAGTGTTCGATTTCGCGGGAATAGCTCAGTTGGTAGAGCGTCACGTTGCCAACGTGAAGGTCGCCGGTTCGAACCCGGTTTCCCGCTCTGGAACGCCAGATTCCGGTGCATACTTTTCTGGCCCCGTAGCCAAGTGGTAAGGCAGAGGTCTGCAAAACCTTT